>JBBSIY010000041.1:0-14877 GCA_038257785.1 Lysobacterales bacterium | reverse complement strand
TGCGCTCGTGCAGGAAGATCCGGAGCCTAATTTGATCAATGGGCAGCTCAACATCGACATCACTCCGCCCTGCGAAGGCGGCGGTATCTTCAACCCGATCGCTAATCGCAATATCAACAACCCGATTCAAGGCACCGGCATCTGCGTCCCGTTTGCTACAACGATCAATGTAGGCGGATCAACCACGCAGACGGGTGTTGAGCTCGCGTTTCAGCACGATCTTTCGGAATGGGAGGACAGAATCGGTTGGGCCTCAGGCTTTGGCTTCATCGGCAACTTCACCTATCAAGAAACGGGATCATCCGATCCTGAGTACCGGGCGGCAGATGGGCCGCGAGGTGTTTTTACTGCCTTGGGAATTGCGGGGGCGCAGGATGAAATCGCGCTGTCGAACCTCTCCAAGCGGTCATACAACACAACGCTGTTCTATGAAAAGTATGGCCTGAGCGCGCGGCTTCGCTATACCTGGCGCTCGAGCTACGTTTCCGACGACACGTTCTTCTTCGGCCTGCCTCGAATCAACGGTGATCGCGGGCAACTCAACATGAGCGTCAGTTACGCCTTCAACGACAACATATCGGTGGGTGTTGAAGCGATCAACCTGACAGGCGAAGACGCCAATCAGTTCTGTGTCAGCAATAACGCACTGCTGTGCTTTCAGGGCCTCACCGATCGTCGAATCACCGCTGGCGTGAGCGTTAAGTTCTAGTCGCGACCCGACAGTTCGAAGCGTCCACCAGCGCCGTATAAGCACCGTAGCGATCCGCCTGCTCTACGTCCTAGAAGCAGGCGGATCGGACTGTCGGCGGTAGCTCGAAGGGGGGCGGGAAACCGTCCAGTGGTGTCGGCCACCGGCGACAGGAGCGGGCTGATGGGTTGCATCAATGGGTCTCTTCAACACACTCGACCTCAACCGAAGAACTTTTTGTTCGCCGCGCCAGACACCTTGCCGGCGGGGTGACATCGCTGATTACCACCTAGATGCGCCGCCCAAGGAGCAATCATGCTTCCTGAGCAATTGCTCGCCGGACCGCACTGGGGCTATTGCGTTCGGGACGCCTCAGTTGCCCGGATCGAGGCGCGCGCCTGCTCAAATGGACGCGGATGCGCCAGCTTTCTGCACATTGGTATTAACTAAAGGTAAGCCAAACGTTACAAACAGGTAATGCTAAGTGGTTGACATTCGTGTCGACCAAGCTCAGCATCGTCGGCATAGGTTGCATTCGCACGGGAGGGCGCGATGATGACCAAGCAACAAAGTGCTGCGCTCGCAGCACCCCCACGGGTCTCCGCAGCCAGCTCCGACGAGAGCCGTCTGCTGTGTGCCTTTGCCAGCTGCAGCTTTATCTCGGGCTCCACAACTCAGCCGGACGCTGCGCTGACGGCTGCGGCTGCCAAACGCACGTGAACTTCTCGCGAGTCATGCTGATCGGGAGTTTGTCCCTGCTGTTGACCTCACTCGTGAGCGCTAACGAGCCGTTGCCGCCAGCTACAGCCACAATTCCAGCGACGCGCAGCGCGCTAGACACTTCCGCCGCGCCGGGTGCGAACTTCGATCTTGGACGTTGGAAGATCACGTTCGCCGATGCGAGTGAGGCAGAAACCGCGTGGCTAGTGAGTGGCGCAACTAGGGCCGGCGAGTTCTATACCGATCCTGACTCTGGCGGCATGGTCTTCGTTACACCCAATTTGGCGGCAGCGACCTCAGGTAGCCGCTACGCACGCACTGAGCTGCGCGAAATGTTGCGCGGTGGTCGCTCGCACATTCCCGCGAAGGGCGTCAATGGCAACAATTGGGTGCTATCGAGTGCGCCGCGCAAGGCACGTCGTGCAGCCGGCGGTGTGGACGGCGCGCTAATCGCGACCGTCAGCGTCGATCACGTGTCTACAACGGGTGATCGCCGCAAGGTGGGTCGCGTTGTGGTCGGGCAGATCCACGGTGCCGAGAACGAACTGTGTCGCCTGTACTACCGAAAGCTGCCGGGCAATTCGCTTGGCGCGGTGTATTTCGCCCACGAGCCGCTGAAGGGCGGGCTGGAGCAGTGGGTCGAGCTAATTGGCAGCCGCAGCGATAGCGCGCAAGACCCGGTCGATGGCATTGGCTTGGGCGAGCCGTGGGGCTATGTCATCAAAGCGGTCGGCAACGAACTCACCGTCACCATTCAGCGCGCCAACAAGCCCGATGTCTCGCGCACGTTAGACATGCGTGATAGCGGCTTTCAAGGCGACTGGCTGTACTTCAAGGCCGGTGTCTACAACCAGAACAATACGGGCGAGCGCGACGACTTCGCACAAGCAACGTTTTATCGACTGATTCAGCAACACAGCCAGTAAGCGGCAGCGCCGCACGACATGTAGACCGGGGTTCGAACCCGGCAAATTAACCAATTCGGGAGAAATGAAATGGCGGCAATCAGGAAGGGACAGCTATCACGTCGGCCGTTGGCTGTCGTTATCAGTGCACTGCTAGTTGCCGGCGCATCGCTCGCGACTGCGCCGGCATGGGCGCAAAGCGAAAGCGAAGCGACCAAGCCAAAAACTGCATTGGCGCAGCCCGCGGCTGTCGAAGATGTCGAGCTTGAGCGCACCGAAGTAATCGGACTTCGCCAGACTGTCCAATCATCGATTGCCACCAAGCGCGAATCAGCAATGATTGTCGACGCCATTAGTTCAAAGGAAATCGGCGGCCTGCCCGCTACGTCGGTAGGCGAGGCAATAGAGACGATCACGGGCGCTTCGACGCACCGTGAGAAAGGTGGTGCAACGGAGATTGCGATTCGCGGGCTGGGACCATTTTTGGGCGGCGCGACGTTCAACGGTCGCGAGGCCAGCAACGGCAGCGGCGATCGCTCAGTCAACTTCAATCAGTTCCCTTCTGAATTGATCAACAGCATTACCATCTACAAGACGCAGCAAGCGAGCCTGATTGAAGGCGCAGTGTCAGGACAGATCGAGCTTGAGACGCTGAAGCCTTTGGACTATGGCAAGCGCCTGCTGCAGTTCGAAGCCGAAGCCAATAGCAACGAATACCAAAGCAGAATCTCTGATGGCGACGACTACGGATCGCGCGGCATCGCGTCGTACGTGGACCAATTTCGTTTCGGCGATGGTGAACTAGGCGTATCGCTTGGGGTGCAGCGCAACAGCACCAACAATCCGGAAGAGGTATACACGTCAAGCTCAACCTGGGTCGCATGCGATCCCGCGCGACCGAGCTCTGCCACTGCCAACTGCAATCAAATCGTTCCAGGCTCGACGGTGACCGACTTTTACACCGCCGCAGGTAGCCATGCGCTCCGCCAAATCAGCGAAGACGATCAGCGCGACGCTCAATTTGCGGCGTTCCAGCTGCGTCCAAACGCTGATTGGGAATTCAACCTCGACTATCAGCATTCGAAGCGTGAGTTCAATGAGACGCGCCAGGATCTCAATTTCTCGGAAACGCTGCGCGGAATCACCAACCCGATATACAGCGATTCCGGCGTATTGCTTGCGTACTCAGGCAACAGCTCCATTGAGTCAACGTCTACTTATCGCACGCAAACTGAAGAGTACGAGGGCGGTGGTCTGAATGTGGAATGGCGGGCTACCGATGCGCTCACGCTGAAAGCCGATCTGTCGGTCTCGGAAACCACGCGTGTTCAGCAAGACCGTTCGGTGCGTCTGCGCTCGGATCCGCTGGATATTTTTGGCGTCGCCACGGCAAACAACAATCAGCGCGTCAACTACACCTACGACGCGCGCAATGGCAACGTTCCGACGATCACCGTCGACCCACGCTTCGATGTGAATGACTTCGCACTGTTTAGCGACGATGCGCGTCTGCGCCGCGATGAGCAGTTTCAAAACAATACGATCGATGCGCTTCGCCTCGACGGTAACTGGATTCCCGCAGCGTCGATTTTCAACGCCGTGGATTTTGGTATTCGCTATTCAGAGCTCGCGTACAACAACTACGACGATCGGGTCGAGATCACCCAAGACAACCGGGCCGTCGATGCGCGCGTCAATCAGGCCTGTCGCATTCCATTTCCGCAGAGCAGCTTTCTTTCCAACGACAGCGGCAATGTGATTTCCTCGTGGGCAACGTTCGACCCGCGATGCCAGTACCTTGGTTACTTAGGCACCGAAGATCCGGGCCGAAACGCTGATGTCACTGCGATCGCCAATAACGACATTGAAGAGCAAACCCGTGCCGCTTATGTGATGGCAAGCTTCGGCACCCAGGTCGGCAATATCCCAATGTCGGGTAACTTCGGCGTGCGTGCGGTGCAAACCAAGGTCGCCTCCAACGGGCTGCGCAGCGACATTACGATCCGCAACAATCCTGACGGCAGCATCAGCTTGGTCGAGGTCGGTGATTTCACTACGGTTCAAATCAATACCGACTACGACCGCTTACTGCCGAGCCTAAACCTTACGTTTGAGCTTAAAGATGACCTGCTGCTTCGCGGTGGCGTGTTTCGCGCGATGTCGCGGCCAGATCCGAGTGCTTTGGGTGCAGGTCGCGCGATCACCTTGAACAACGGTGAGTCGTTTACCTCGGTCGAAGATGCGATCGGTCAGATCACAGCAACCGGCAGTCCCTCACTGAAGCCACTGATGTCATGGAATGCCGATCTGTCGCTGGAGTTCTATCCGAATCCAGACTCAATTGTCGCCGCGGCCCTGTACTACAAGCGCTTTGAAGGCGGCTTTGAGAACGCGGTATTCAATGAAGACTTCAACATCGACGGTCAAAGCATCACGGTTCCGGTTGTGCAGGAGCAAAACAGCGGACGCAGCAGCACCATTCGCGGCTTGGAGCTCTCTGGCGCCTACCGCTTCAGCACGCTGCCGCAGCCGTTCGACGGCCTTGGTGTAAAAATGGGCTACAACTACGCCTCATCAAATTTCGAAACCCAAGACATTCGTTTGGGCAATCTGACGGACCCGCTCACCGGCAGCGTCACGCCCGGCCTTATTCCCCCAGCGGATATCTTTGGCCTGTCTAAGCACGTGCTCTCAACGCAGCTGTTCTGGACCCTCGGCGATCTAGAGCTGCAGGCCATCTACAAATATCGCTCAAATTATTATCAGAAATTTGTTGGCGCACCGAGCCAGCTTCGCTATGTCGAAGACGTTGAAAGCACCGATCTGCGTGCCAGCTACCGGTTGAACAAGCACGTGTCGTTCCAGGCTGAGGCGATCAACGTATTCGACGAACCCAAGGTTACCTACATGCCGGTTCAAGGCAGCATTCGCGAGTACAACACCTACGGCGCGCGCTACTACTTAGGTGTGCAGGTAAGATTCTGATGCCGTGCATGTTCGGTCGCGCATGTGTGATGACGCGCAGTGTCGACAGTGGTGCGGTTGGGTGTGCGGTAAGCAGGTCAGCCTGCGGCCGTGCGGAGTCGTGGAAATAACGCGCAGGATCAATCGGCAATGAGTGACGGTAGGCTGTTTCAGGGCATCGCTAGTAAGATCACGCAGCTAATTCAGCAGGGCGTCTATCCAGCAGGCACTCGCTTGCCCGCCGAGCGAGATTTGGCCGAGAAGTTTGGGGTCAGCCGCGTCACGATTCGCGAGGCCGAGATTGCCCTGCAGGCGCTCGGTTGGATAGAAATAAAGATGGGCTCGGGGGTCTACGTCGCTGAAAAGCGCACCCATGATCACAGCCTTCCAAATGAAGTCAGCGCGTTCGAGCTGACCGAAGCACGCTCACTGTTCGAGTCGGAAGCGGCGGCGTTGGCGGCAAAGAACATTACCGACGAAGACATCGCCAAGCTGGACGTTTTGATTGAGCAGATGGCAAATCGCGAAGACCTCAAGCTGGCGACAGAGGCAGATCGACAGTTTCACTTGACCATCGCCGAGGCATCCAACAACCGCGCCGTGTTGCACACCGTCAAAACGCTTTGGCGCATGCGCCTAGAGCTGCCTGCCGTGCGTGCCAGCTATGAGTCAGTGTGCGTCGGTGACGCCGATTTTCGCGTGCGAGAGCACGATGAAATCCTCAGTGCGCTGAAGGCGCGCGACCCCGCAGCAGCACGTGCAGCAATGCGTCAGCACTTCTATCGGCTGATTGAAGCGATGCTTGAGGCCAGTGAAAAGCGCGAGTTGCAGGACTTGCAGCGACGTGTTGCGGAAAGCCGTCACCGCTTCTTGAACGGAGGCGCCGGCGCGTGACCGCTCGTATCGCAAGCGGTTTGTCATCAGCGCAGCTGCGCCCCTCAACCTAGCTCGGAGCAAGATTATGAATCGCAGGTCGCGATATCGCGAGGGCAAGTCACAGTTGGTGTGGTTTACCAATTTTGCGGGCAACTTGGTAAGCATCCGCTCGGCACCTTGGCTAGGCGTACTGGTGTTGGCCGTATCCGCACCGGTCGCGGCAGAACGCCTTGCGGTGGCAAACCCGGCCGAGTTTTCAAGCGCCGTTGGCAGTTTGCGGCCTGGCGATCAGCTGGTCTTGAAGAACGGTGTCTGGACTGACGCAGACCTGCTCTTCACCGGTATTGGCAGCGCAGAGCAACCTATTGAGCTGCTGCCGGAGACCGACGGCGGGGTCGTGCTAACGGGCGCGTCCAGCCTTCGACTTGCAGGATCGTTTTTGCATGCGCGCGGCCTGATATTTCGCAATGGCTATTCGCCGCGCGGTGAAGTCATCAGCTTTCGCGGTGATGCCGAACACCTCGCTAGCGATAGCCGCGTCAGTGAAATGGTCATCGATGGGTACAGTCATCCGGATCGCTTCGAGACCGACTACTGGGTAGCCCTTTACGGTCGTCGCAATCGCTTTGATCACAATCATTTGCAGGGCAAAACCAATGCCGGCGTCACCGTAGCTGTGCGTTTGGACAGCAAAGGCAGCCGCAACAATAAGCACCGCATCGACCACAACTACTTCGGGCCGCGGCCGATTCTGGGATCGAACGGTGGCGAGACCTTGCGCATCGGCACCAGCGCCTACTCGATGTTCAATTCCAACACCGTGGTCGAACGCAATGTGTTTGATCACTGCAGCGGTGAGGTGGAGATTATCTCGTCGAAGTCAGGCGGCAATGTGTTTCGCGGTAATTTGTTTCTAGCCTCGCAGGGCAGCCTGACGCTGCGCCATGGCGACGGAAGCCTCGTCGAGGACAACGTGTTCTTGGGGCTTGATGAGCCCAACACGGGCGGTGTGCGTGTCATCAATCAAAGGCAGACCGTTCGCAACAACTATATGGAAGGGCTGCTCGGTAGCGGCTTTGCCAGTGCGCTGACGGTGATGAACGGCGTACCGAACTCGCCGGTCAATCGCTACGTGCAGGTCAGTGGCGCATTGATAAGCCACAACAGCGTGTTGAACAGCCGGCAGATCGCTTTGGGCGCGGGTGCAGATGTCGAGCGCAGCGCCGCACCACGCGCGAGTCGCTTGGAAGAGAACCTGTTCTCTCCTGAGGCACAGGCGCCGTCGATACTGCGAATTGACGCCGACATTGCCGGGTTGCATGCGCGCAATAACGTGATGCTCGCCGGCGACGAAGATTTGTCGAATTTAGAGACGGGCAAGACGGTTACGGGAGTCACGCGGCGCGATAGCCTGCTGGTGCGGGCGAGCAGTGGGCTGCTGTATCCCGCCGACTTACGGATCAAGCAAGGGGTCTCGCGCCAGCTGAAACCGCTGACGCGCGACGAGGTCGGCGTGCGCTGGTATCACCCATCTGGCACCGATAAAAAGCTGCCGGTGATCACGGTTGAACCAGGCGACGATACCTTGTTCGATGCGCTTAAAAATGCTGCTGACGGCAGCGTGCTGCAGCTTGCCGCTGGCGACTATCAACAGACGCGTGCGCTGATCTTGGATCGACGCATCTCACTTATCGGTCCACCCGCCGGCAGCGGCACGTCTTCGTCGGCGCGCGCCACGCTCCACGTTTCGCGCTCGCAGCTATTTCTGCTGCAGCAGGGTGCGCAACTTACGCTAACCGATATCAATATCGTTGGTGATGAAGCCCCGGATGCCGTTGGGAACGCGGTTTTTCGCACGGAGGCGGCGCCCGCTGCATCTGCTGTCCGACTGAGATTGGAGCGCGTGAAGGTCAGCAACCTGCGCGTCAACGCGGGGTTCGACGTGGTCGCGTTGGCTAAGAACACGATGGTCGAGGACGTCAGCATTGTTGACTCTGACTTCAGTCAGATCAGCGGCAGGGTGCTTTCAGCCACCTCCGAAAACGACGACTACGGTCGCTACAACGTTGAATCCCTGCGCATCGAAAAATCGCGCTTTACGGACATCGGCGGGCCGATTGCTGCGATATATCGCGGCGGCACCGACGAGAGTACCTTCGGGCCGCGTCTCGTGCTGCGTGACTCAACCCTTACGCGCGTGGGCCTTGGTCCAAAGCAGCGCGAACCTGCGGCGCTCGCCTTGCACGGCGCTCAGCAGACTGAAATCAGCGGCAACGAAATTCGCGATAGCGGTGGATTTGCGCTGACGCACACCGTGGGCGAACCGATGACTCGAATTGTCGGCAACACGTTCGAGGCAACGCCGGAGCCCAGCGTTCGCGAACTTAACTATCGCGGCGCTGCGCGCGCGGATATTCATGGCAATCAGATCAAAGGGAGCGGCAAATGAGCGGCCGAGTCCTCAGCCTATTGGTCGGAATGATGATGAGCGTGGCGGCAATCGCGCAGCCTCCGGAAGCCGCATCTAGCGCCGCTGCACAAGCCGAGGCGAGCTGCCCGCTTTTTGCGAGTGCAGTAGAGGAAGCGCGTGCCCGGCTGGAGGCCTCTATCCGCGCCGGCGTGTCGGTGCCGTTCCCCAAGGACCCTGGCGGCGGCCCGAGTCACGAGCAGCACAAGCGCAACTACCAGGCACTTTTCCTTGCCGCACGGCTGTATCAGCTTGAAGCGGACGAGCGCTACCTCGCTCACGCCCGCACGATGCTGCTTGCTTATGCCGAGCTGTATCCGAAGCTGGGCCCGCATCCAGAGCACGGTGAGCAAGAAGCCGGGCGGCTGTTTTGGCAGTCGCTGAACGACTCGGTGTGGCTGGTGCACGTGGCACAGGCTTATGCCGTGCTGCGCGAGAACTTCAATGCCGATGAGCGGCAGCGCATCGAATCTAAGGTTTTGCAACCTGCGGCGCGCTTTCTTGCGTTCGATTCGCCGCGTACGTTCGGCCGAATCCACAATCATGCGACGTGGGCCGCAGCGGCTGTTGGCATGACGGGCTACGTGCTCGAAGATACCGAGCTAGTTGAGATGGCTTTGCTCGGGCCGGCACGCGACGGCCGCCTCGGATTTCTGAAGCAGATCGACGAACTGTTCTCGCCCGACGGCTACTACGCCGAAGGGCCGTACTACCAGCGGTACGCGCTATTGCCGTTCGTGCTTTTCTCCGATGTCATCAATCAGCGCGAGCCTCAGCGCAAGATATTTCAGCATCGCGAAGGCGTCCTGCTGAAAGCCGTCCGCACCAGTATTGAATTGAGCTATGCCGGCCGCTTTTTACCGCTCAATGACGCCATCAAGGACAAAGGCATCGACACCGACGAGCTGGTGCACGCGGTGTCCGTCGCCTACGCGCAGGACCCGCTGACTAGCCTACTCGATATTGCATTTCGCCAAGGTCGCGTCACGATCGATGCGCGTGGGCGAGCCATTGCATGTGCGATTGCGGCAGGTAAAGCGGAGCCGTTCGGGTTCGTTTCGCGTCGCTATCGCGATGGAGCGAGTGGAGACGATGGCGCGCTAGTGCTGATGCGCGAGGGTGTTGATGACGGCAAGACTGGAGCTGGTGCACTGTTAGTGGCGAAGAACACCTCGCAGGGCATGGGCCACGGCCACTTTGATCGACTGAATTTGCTGTTCTTCGATAACGGTCACGAAGTTGTCGGCGACTACGGCGCAGCGCGGTATTTAA
This sequence comes from Lysobacterales bacterium, assembly GCA_038257785.1. GTDB lineage: Bacteria > Pseudomonadota > Gammaproteobacteria > Xanthomonadales > Xanthomonadaceae > JANNWF01. The sequence goes on along the minus strand of JBBSIY010000041.1, from coordinate 4,985 downwards.
ACGTCGCTAGCAAGCGCGGCGGCGTGTACTTACCAGAGAACGCGACGTGGGCCAAGCAAACCATCGCGCACAACACCGTGGTCATCGATGGACGCAGTCATTTCAACGGCGACGTAAAGCTCGCCGACGCACACGCGCCGCAGCAGCTGTATTTCCACAGTGATGCGCTAATTCAGCTGAGCATCGCAGAGGAAGCGCATGCCTATCCTGATACACGCATTTTGCGTGCGGCTGCCCTCGTCTCGCTGCCCGGTCGCAAGTTGCCGCTGGTATTAGATTTGCTGCGCGTTGAGACCAAGGGCGAGCACACGTTTGATCTACCGCTGCACTATCAGGGACAGCTGGTGGCGTTGGGGCCAAGTTTTACTCACCACGTTCGCGAACGTCCGGTGCTTGGAGCGGAAAACGGCTATCAGCACCTGTGGCTGGACGCTCGTGCGCAACCGAATGCAGAAGCTGCGCGACTGACATGGTTGCTTGGCGAGCGCTTTTACTCCTATCGATGGTTGCCGCAGCCAGGTGCAGAAATACTGCTGGTCGAAGGCGGTGCCAACGATCCGGAGTTCAATCTGCGTCGCGAGCCCGCGTTGATTCAGCGGGTGCGCGCCCGCGACCGGGTCGATTTTTTCAGCGTACTCGAACCACACGGTCGTCAGGATGGTCGTTCCGAACAAACCGTTGGCAGCGAGCCAGACGTCGTCTCATTGCGTCATTTAACCGAGAACGGCAGCGAGCTGTTGATTGTCGAGACGCGAAGCAACGGAACGCTGATGGTCGGGCTCTCCTTTGGCGCTGATTCCGAGAGCGAGCATCAGGTGCAGGTCGAGGAGAAAATCCTGCGCTGGCGTGGCGTGGCCAAGCGGTTCGATTTTCCAACGCCGACAGGAAGTCGTCCGTGATTACTAACGTCGAGCCGGTGCATCGATTGCCCGAGCAAAATCCGTTCACGTCGCGCCTTATTGAGCGCCAGCCCAAGGAGCCAGTATGAGCAGCCAATTTCTCGCAGCGGACGATGCCGCTAATATCGAGGTCGAGACGGGCATTCATCGCCAAATTCTCGCCCACGGCCCGCAGCTGATGCTTTGCCGCGTCAGCTTTGCGCAAGGTGCGCGCGGCAGCCGCCATCAGCACCCGCATACACAAGCGACCTATGTCGAATCGGGTCGGTTTCGCGTGTCGATGGGCGAGCGCTGGTGCGAGCTCGGCGCCGGCGACAGCTTTCATGTCGCGCCGGGTGAAGAGCACGAGTCGCAATGCTTGGAGGCGGGCGTGCTGATCGATACCTTCACCCCTATGCGCGCCGACTTTCTGCCAGTTGGAGCGCAGTCGTGATCGTGCGCGGGTTTCGCTGGACGGTGATTGGTCTGATTGCGGTTGCCACCGTCATCAACTACATCGACCGCAACGCACTGGCCGTCATGTGGCCCGCGATAGCGGAGGAAATCGGCGCGACAAAGAACGACTACGCCTTGCTGGTTAGCTGCTTCATGGTCAGCTACGCCGTCGGCCAGTCGCTGTTTGGCGCACTGTTCGACAAGGTGGGGACGCGCATCGGTTTTGTGCTGGCGATTGGCTTCTGGTCGGCGGCAATCTGCATGCATGCGCTGGCCCGCAGCGTGATGCAGTTCGCCGTGCTGCGCGTGCTGCTGGGCGTCAGCGAGGCGGGCAATTGGCCGGGCGCAGCGAAGGCAAATGCCGAATGGTTCCCAGCCCGCGAGCGCGCGCTTGCACAGGGAATTTTTAATGCAGGCGCGTCCATTGGCGCCATCATCTCAGCGCCGCTGATTGCGTATCTTTTTATCGCGCTGGGTTGGAAAGCGACGTTTGTGCTGATCGGCGTTGGGGGTGCGCTGTGGATTATTCCGTGGCTGATCGTCTACAAGACGGGGCCGAAAACCCACCCGTGGCTGAGCGAGGAAGAGCGGCAACATATTTGCGCCAAGCCAGAGTCGACCCACGTCGCTGTGACGCCCGAAGACGACTATGTACCGACGCTGCCGCAGCTGCTTTCACACCGACAGAGCTGGTCGGTCTTGCTGAGCCGCTTTTTCCTCGATCCTATCTGGTGGCTTTTTGTGTCGTGGCTGCCGATCTACTTGGCCGAAACCTTTGGCTTCGATATCAAACAGATCGGAGCCTTTGCCTGGGTGCCCTATGTCGGCGCAATGATCGGCAGCCTTGCCGGCGGCGCGCTCGCCGGCAAGTTGATTGCCCGCGGCTGGTCGGTCGACCGCACGCGCAAATGGATTATTACCTTGGGTGGCGCGCTGATGCTGCCAGCGCTGCTGTTGACGCGCGGTGCCGATGATCCACTCCAGGCAGTGCTGTTGATTGCCGTAATTTTGTGCGGATTTCAGGTCGCGATTGGCAATATCCAAACACTGCCCAGTGACTTCTTTTCTGGCAGGACGGTCGGGTCGCTCGCCGGTATCAGCGGGACGTTTGCAGTCGGCGGCGTGCTGGTGACGACCTGGCTGGTGCCGGTGCTGACGGTGACCTCATACGCGCCAATCTTTCTGCTTGGCGCGCTGCTGGTGCCAGCAGGGGTCGGCGCGGTATGGATTTTCGGTGGAACTATCGGTCGAGTCTCGGCCAAACATCCGGGCGCTTGAGCCCAAACGGAGCAGATGATGAAACTCACAAACAAGGTGGCCATTGTGGCCGGCGGCGGCCGCGACATTGGGCGCGCTATTTCGCTGGCGCTGGCAAGCGAAGGTGCCAAGGTCGCTATCACCTACTGCCACAGCAGTAGCGAAGCGGAAGCAACGGCGGCGGAAATCAAGAGTGCGGGTGGTGAGGTGTTGCTGGTGCAGGCGGATCTAACCAAGCCCGATGCCGCTGCCAAGGTGTTGGCCGACACTCAAGCGAAATGGGGCGCGAAGCTGGATATTCTGATCAACGTCACCGGTGGCTTAGTTGCCCTCAAGACGCTCTCGGAAATGGATGCTGATTTCTTCAACCACGTGATGGAGCTCAACGTCACCTCGACGTTCTTGATGACGCAAGCGGCCGTGCCCGCCATGCAGGGCAAGGGCGTCGTGTTGAACTTTGCCTCACAGGCCGGCCGAGATGGTGGCGGACCCGGCGCAGCAGCCTATGCATCCGCAAAGGGTGCGGTGATGACGTTCACGCGCTCTATGGCGAAAGAGTTAGGCCCAACCGGTATCCGCGTTAATTCGCTATGCCCTGGTTTGATCGGCACTAGCTTCCATGATCGTTTCAGCAAGCCGGAGGGTCGCGCTAACGTCGCCGCATCAACGCCGCTGCGTCGTGAAGGCAATGCAGATGAAGTGGCGCGGACGGCGGTGTTTCTAGTGTCCGACGACGCCTCATTCGTGCATGGGAACAACGTCGATATTAACGGCGGTCTGTTCATGTCGTAAGTGACTTGGCGCACGTCGGGCTCGCTTCCGCGTGGCGCGGTGTGCCGGCGAGCGGCGATGTACAACGTCTTAGGAATGCGCTCTAGCCGGAGAGCGGCAGTATTGGCCGGAGAAGAGCAGCCTTACGAAATACGAACTTCATGAAGTCTGACGCATACGATCAGACTGCGATCGTAAGGCGAACAGCTACTCCACCGTTACGCTTTTCGCCAGATTGCGCGGCTGGTCCACATCGGTGCCGCGCAATACGGCGACGTGGTAGGCGAGCAGCTGTAGCGGGATCGTAAATACGATGGGTGCGGCTATTTCGCCGCAGGGCGGTAGCTCCATCACGTGATCGTGCTGCATGCCGTGGCGGACCGATGCGTCGACAAAGACGAAGAGTTCGCCGCCGCGCGCGCGGACTTCTTCCATGTTCGATTTCAGCTTGTCGAGCAGGTGATCGTTGGGAGCGACTGCGACGACTGGCATCGATTCATCGACCAGCGCCAGCGGGCCGTGTTTGAGCTCGCCGGCGGGATACCCTTCGGCGTGAATGTAGGAGATTTCCTTAAGTTTGAGTGCGCCTTCCAGCGCTACCGGAAACTGCGTGCCGCGGCCCAAGAACAGCGCGTGCTGTTTGGGTACGAAATGCTCGGCGAGCGCCTTGATTTCGGTATCTAGCTGCAGCGCTTCGGTGATCAGGCCGGGCAGCGTTTCGAGCTCGCGTACGCCAGCGGCGACGCGCTCAGGATTAGTGCCGTGCAGGCGGCCTAGATGCAGCGCCAGCAGGGCGAGCGCCGCAAGCTGCGTGGTGAAGGCTTTGGTCGAAGCGACGCCAATTTCAGGCCCGGCGCGCGTCATCAGCTGTAAGTCGGCCTCGCGGACGATGGATGACTCAGGCACGTTGCACACCGCCAAACGACCGAGATAGCCACGCTCAGCGGCCATCTTCAGAGCGGCCAATGTGTCGGCGGTTTCACCCGACTGCGAGACGGTGACCAGCAGCGTGTCGGGCGACACCACCGGCTGCCGATAGCGATACTCGCTGGCGATTTCGCAGCTGCACGGCAGGCCGGCCAGGGATTCGATCCAATAGCGAGCAACGAGGCCGGCGTGATAGCTGGTGCCGCAGGCGATGATGTGGACATTGCGCACGCGCGCCAGCAGCTCGTCGGCACCCACCCCAAACACGTTGGACAATACTCGACCGTGCGCGATGCGGCCTTCCAGCGTGTCTGCAATGGCCTGCGGCTGCTCGAACACCTCTTTCAGCATGTAGTGGCGGTACTCGCCGCGCTCCACCGCGTCGAGACTGAAGGTCGATTCTTTGATCGGGCGCTCGACAGATACACCGGCAGCGTCTATCACTTGAACCGAATCCTCGCGCACTTCCACGACATCGCCCTCGGCGAGATAGACAAATCGGCGCGTGAGCGGAATCAGCGCGTGGATGTCCGACGCCAGATAGTGCTCACCCTCGCCGAAGCCGAGCACCAGCGGTGAGCCGCTGCGCGCGCCCACCAGCACGCCGGGCTCGCGCATCGACATCAGCACAAGCGCATACGCACCGTGCAAACGGGCGACCGCGCGCTGAGTAGCGGCAAGCAACGAATCGCCATC
>JBBSIY010000040.1:0-15069 GCA_038257785.1 Lysobacterales bacterium | reverse complement strand
TCGCGCACCTTGTTGGCGACAGCGGCGGCAATTCGGCGCACGTCATCAATGTGCTCGCCGGACACGCGAAACTGGATGGGATAGCCGACCGGCGGCCCATTCTCCAGTCGAGTGACACGCGCGGTGATGCCGGCAAAGTCATCACGCAGCACGTCGACCAGCCAGCTGCGCAGCTCCTCGCGCGCTTTTATGTCCTCAGCCAGCACCACAAACTGAGCAAAGTTGGCCGCCGGCAGCTGCTGATCGAGCGGCAGATAGAAACGCGGTGAGCCGGTGCCGACATAGGCAACGAAATTTTCAATGCCTTCGCGATCAGTGAGCATGTCCTCGAGGCGCTTTGCCTGCGCTTCGGTGGCGCGTAGGCTGGAGCCTTCGGCAAGCTTCAAGTCGATCATCAGCTCAAGCCGGGTTGAAGACGGAAAGAACTGCTGTGGCACAAAGCGGAACATCGCCACCGACACCACAAACAGCGCCACGGTCGCCAAAATGACGGTCTTGCGATGCACCACACACCATTCCACCCAGCCGCGAAAGCGCTGATAGAAGCGCGTCTGGTACGGATCGTGCGCGGCACCGTGCTCATCGTGCGGCTTCGGATCGGGCAGCAGCTTGTCGCCCAAGTAGGGCACGAAAACGACGGCGGCAATCCACGAAACGATCAGCGCAATCGTGACGACTTGGAAGATCGAGCGCGTGTACTCGCCAGTGCCTGAGGCCGCCGTGGCAATCGGCAGAAATCCAGCGGCGGTGACCAGCGTGCCGGTGAGCATGGGGAATGCAGTGGACTGCCACGCGAAGCCAGCCGCACGCAGGCGGTCGTAGCCCTGCTCCATCTTGATCGCCATCATTTCGACCGCAATGATGGCGTCGTCCACCATCAGCCCCAGCGCCAACACCAGCGCGCCAAGCGAAATTTTATGCAGGCCGATACCAAATAACTGCATCAGCGCAAAGGTCATCGCCAGCACCAGCGGAATCGACAGCGCCACCACGAGGCCCGTGCGAAAGCCTAGCGAGAAAAAACTCACCAGCAGGACGATAATCACAGCCTCCGCCAGCACGCGCACAAACTCGCCGACTGAATCGCGCACCGCTGCGGGCTGATCAGCAACGCGGTGCAGGGTCATGCCGACGGGTAACGCTAGCTGCAGGCGCGCGAACTCCGCCTCCAGCGTCTTGCCGAGGCCAATGATGTCGCCGCCTTTACGCATCGACAGCGTCAGGCCGATAGCGTCCTCGCCCATAAAGCGCATACGCGGTGCCGGCGGATCTGAAAACCCGCGATGCACGTCGGCAACGTCAGAAAGTGCAAAGCTGCGGCCATCAACGCGAATCGGAAATGCGCGTATTTCATCCACCGATTTGAACTGGCCGGACACGCGCACCTGCACGCGCTCACTGCCGGTTTCAAAAAAGCCAGCGGCAACAACGGCGTTCTGCTCATCTAGCGCGCGCTGCACCGCCTCCAATGAAACGCCTAGCGTGGCGACCTTGGTGTTGCTGATCTCTACATAGATTTTTTCGTCCTGTAGACCGAACAAATCGACTTTAGCGACGTCAGGCGCGCGCTGCAGCTCAAGCTGCACGCGCTCGGCGTAATCCTTCATCACCGCGTAGTCGAAGCCTTCGCCAGTGAGCGCGTAAATATTGCCGAAGGTGTCGCCGAACTCGTCGTTAAAAAACGGCCCAACGATGTCGCGTGGCAGCTGACTGCGAATGTCAGTGGTGCGTTTGCGCACCTGATACCAAAGGTCAGGAATGGCGTCCGAAGTCATGGCATCGGGCGCAATGTAGAGAATCTGCGACTCGCCGGCGCGCGAGTACGAGCGAATGAACTCGTACTGGCCGGTTTGCATCAGCTTCTTTTCGATCTTCTCAGTGATCTGCGTTGCGACCTCCGACGCTGTCGCGCCAGGCCAAAGCGTGCGCACCACCATCACTTTAAAGGTAAACGGCGGGTCTTCGCTTTGTCCCAAGCGGGTGTAGGCGATGGCTCCGATAATGCCGAGCAGGACCATCGCGTAAAGGACCAGACTACGGTTCCCGAGGGCCCATGCTGAAAGATTGAATCGATCACTCATGGTCGTAGCCTCAGCCTGCGGGCGTTAGCGAAACCGCGCGATTGTCGCGATCAACGGGTCGAATGATTTGGCCCTCGGTTAGTAAATGACTACCGGCCGCGATCACCCATTCGGCGGCATCCAAACCCGACAACACCGGAACGCTGTCGTCACCGAACGCGCCAATCGTGACCTCCCGACGGCCCACCGCCAGCGTGGTTGGATCGACCACCCAGATAAAGCTGCGGCCCGCCTCGGCCGTCACGGCAGGCAGCGGCAGTGAGAGCGCTGGCACACCCGCGCTCGCCACAAACACGCGCGCGCTTTGGCCTAACTCAACCCCATCTGCGCCTTCGCCCAGCGCCACACGCGCCGCATATGTACGCGCCAGTGGATCAGCGCCCGGTGCAATCTCGCGGATGCTGGCGGCTAGCTGTTGGTCAGGCTTTGACCACAAGCCAACAGCCACTTGCTGGCCTACTTTGAAAAAGGAAATTGTTTGCTCAGGCAGATTGATAGCAATCTCACGATAACCTTCCGCAGCCAACACAAACACCGTTTGACCAGCGGCGACAACTTGACCCGCCTCCGCCAGTCGCTGCGTGACTACGCCATCATCGCTAGCGCGCAACTCGGCGTAGCCCGTCTGATTTTTCGCGACATCTAGCTGCGCTGTGGCTTGACCGACCCGCGCCTGAGCTGCACGAAACTGAGTGTCGCGGGTTTCGAATAACGACGCGCTAATCAGCTTGCGTTCGAGCAGGGCCTGATGACGATCACGTTCGCTGCGCGCCAGATCCATATCCGCTTGCGCGGCGGTCAGCTGCGCCCGCATTGACTCCATCTGTAGGCGAACGTCCTGTGGATCGAGCGCGGCCAACAGGTCGCCCTTCTTCACCTGATCGCCGACGTCGACTAGGCGACGCGCGATTTTGCCGCCGATGCGGAACCCCAGCGCTGGCTCGTGCTGCGCACGCACCTCACCGGGAAACACGGCGAAGTCAGCACCCGCAGGCTGCGGCTGTACGACCATCGCCGGACGCACGGGCGCCGCGGTGTCGCTGGATGCCCCGCAGCCGAAAAGCGCCAGACATGCCACTGCGATAAGTACGTAACCTGCTGTTTTTAAACTTGTAATCTGGGTGCGACGGATCATCGGAGTGTCCTAGCCAGCGCTGGCGGTAGTATCTAAACTGGCCGGTAGAGTAAACTTAGTAAACTCACTAGTCCACTATTCCATGTCCACCCTATCCGACACAGCTCCGCGTTCATGAGTAGCCGCCTAAAAGCCCCCGCCAGTCCCGGCCGCCCAAAGGATTTGGAGAAGCGCGCAGCGATTCTGGATGCCGCCAAACGGCTATTCCCTATTCACGGCTTCGAGGGCGTCAGCATGGACGCCATCGCCGCAGAGGCCGGTGTGTCGAAGCTCACCGTTTACAGCCATTTCAGCGACAAAGACACGTTGTTTCGTGAGGCCGTCAAAGCGCGCTGCGAAGATCAGCTACCGCACGCGTTCTTCGAGATCGCCACTGAGCCGATGGCGATCCGTGATCAGCTGTTAACCATCGCTCGCGCCTTCCATGCGTTGGTTACCAGCGATGAAACGGTTGTCATGTATCGCATGATGGCCGCGCAAGCACCGGCCAACAGCAAGCTCGCGGCGCTGTTTTTCGAAGCGGGGCCGCAGCGCATCCTGAGCGAGTTTGAGACACTGCTGCGACACGCGGTAAGCACCAAGTCGCTGGCCATCGACGATACGCACGAAGCCGCCGGGCACTTCTTTTGCCTCGTCAAAGGCCTATGCCACATGCGCATGCTGATTGGTGTCTGTACAGCGCCCAGTGAGGCAGAGGCGACTGCGCACGTCAGCCGCGTGGTGGACTTGTTCCTGCGCGCGTACGCACCGCGTTAAACCCGCGGCGCGCGAGTGCGACCGCTCTCTATCCGCAGGCTTCAGGCTTCGTCGTCCAAATTTCCGGCTGCCAGTAGCCGCCCGACCGCATGTTGTCGCGCTGATCGGGAAAAAAGCGCGCCGCAAGCCGATAGGTAAGCCCTGCCTCGGCTTCAAACGTGAGCTCTTTGTAGCGGTCACGATTACGCCCATCGCGTTCGCGATTTTGCAGCGGCGCAAAACGGTTAGCGTCAATGGCTTCTGCCACTTTCAACGTATGTTTGCCCGGCGCAACGCGCCAGCTGTCGGTATCAACTGGCCCCGGCAGTCCGTCGTCAATGGCAATCAGCACGGCCGGAAACAGATTTTGCTGTCGCGATCCGACGTCGAACGTACTAATCCGTGCGCACGTGTCCCCCTCTGCCGCCACGAGGGTTGGCGAGGTAAGCGATAAGCAGCCGGCAATGACCAGAACCAGCGGGGTTAAGCTAAAGCTAGCAAAGACAGATTTCATGGCGCTCCTCCCGGGTGAAGGGTTGCGAATAGACGTGATCAGAATTGATCGCGCCGCTGCTTGTCGAACTATGCAGCTGGCCGGTAAGCAGCTTGCTCGGCCATACATCGAAACTAAGATTACGTGTAGCGCTGTGATGAAACAGCTGACTAACCGGCCAATTGTGATTCGAGATCAAGGGTGTCCGCCGACACTTGGCAAACGAAGCACGACATACCTCCGAATCCGGCGGCGGGGAAGCCGTATAAGCTATCGTGTGCGGCGTCCCATAGTGCACGCTGCAGCTGAGCGGCAGCTTGACGACTGAACCAATTCGGGCGACGAGGCCGTCGGCCGCTCGCTCTAACAAGGAGTAGTCGCTCGCGTTCACCGCACACGACTAGGGATCACCTACACCTGCATATGCGTTTCCGACCCGCCTTCTCGCTGCGCCGCTTGTACATCCCGACGCGACATAGGGTCGCAATGCGCTCACTCATCCGATGCTCGCCTGTAGCGGGCTGCTGTGGTTGAATGTGGACTTGAAGCGGGGGTGCCCACGTTGGGCTGAGAAACACTCTTTGCACCGGACGCGGTTCGTACCGCCGTCGGGAAGCTTCGTCGGCTTCGGCTGCCGTGCCCCGCTCTATTGATTCGCGAATTGTTCGCGCTAGACATTTACAGGGCAGGCCACCGACATGAACGCACAACCTTCCGACTTGATTCGTCTGACCTCGGCGCTGTCCGAAGACGTCACGCGGCCGATTGCCGGCTCGCAGAAGAGCTACATCGAGGGCTCGCGGCCAGACATCCGCGTGCCGATGCGTGAGATCGCGCTGGCCGACACGCCGACCAGCAGTGGCGTAGAAAAGAACGCGCCGTTTTTTGTCTACGACACCTCAGGTGCGTACACCGACAGCGGCGCGCATATCGACCTGACCGTTGGTCTGCCGCCCATGCGTGCGACGTGGATTGCCGAACGCGGTGACGTCGAACAGCTGGCCGGCATGAGTTCGCTATTTGGCAACAAGCGCGCTAGCGATCCTAAGCTGGCGCACGTGCGTTTCCCAAGCCATCGCGCGCCGCTGCGGGCAAAAGCCGGTGCCAATGTTTCGCAGATGTATTACGCCAAGCGCGGAATTATCACGCCAGAAATGGAGTTCATTGCGATTCGCGAAAACCAGCGAATGGAAGCGATTCGCGAGGCTCACCTGCTGCATCGCCACCCGGGCGAAAGCTTCGGTGCCAATTTGCCGAACCTGATTACACCCGAATTTGTCCGCGACGAGGTCGCGCGCGGTCGCGCCATCATCCCTAACAACATCAACCATCCCGAGTCTGAGCCGATGATTATCGGCCGCAACTTCCTCGTGAAGATCAACGCCAATATCGGCAATTCAGCCGTCACCAGCTCGATTGCGGAAGAAGTCGAAAAAATGGTGTGGTCGATTCGCTGGGGCGCGGACACCGTGATGGATCTATCGACCGGCAAACACATTCACGAAACCCGCGAGTGGATTCTGCGCAACAGCCCGGTGCCCATCGGCACCGTGCCGATCTATCAGGCGCTAGAGAAAGTCGATGGGCGCGCCGAAGAGCTGACCTGGGCGATGTTCCGCGACACCTTGATTGAACAGGCTGAACAGGGGGTCGACTACTTCACCATTCACGCCGGCGTGCGTCTGCCGTATATCCCGCTGACCGCGCGTCGCGTGACGGGCATCGTGAGTCGCGGCGGATCGATCATGGCCAAGTGGTGTCTGGCGCACCATCAGGAATCGTTCCTCTACACGCACTTCGAGGAAATTTGCGAAATCATGAAGGCTTACGACGTGGCCTTCTCGCTTGGCGACGGCCTGCGTCCGGGCTCGATTGCTGATGCCAATGACGCCGCGCAGTTCGCCGAGCTCGAAACGCTGGGCGAGTTGACCAAGATTGCCTGGAAACACGATGTGCAGACCATGATCGAAGGCCCCGGCCACGTGCCGATGCAGTTGATCAAAGAGAACATGGACAAACAGCTGCGCGAGTGCGGTGAAGCGCCGTTCTATACCTTAGGACCGCTGACCACCGACATCGCACCGGGCTACGATCACATCACGTCGGCGATAGGCGCGGCGATGATCGGCTGGTACGGCACCGCCATGCTTTGCTACGTGACGCCGAAGGAGCACCTTGGCCTGCCGAACAAGCAGGACGTGCGCGAAGGCATCATCACCTACAAGATTGCCGCGCACGCCGCCGACTTGGCCAAAGGCCATCCAGCGGCCCAGGCGCGCGACAACGCATTGAGCAAGGCCCGCTTCGAGTTCCGCTGGCAGGATCAGTTCAACCTCGGCCTCGATCCCGAAAAGGCCAAAGAGTTTCACGACGAGACCCTGCCCAAAGATGCGCACAAGACGGCACATTTCTGTTCGATGTGCGGTCCGAACTTCTGCTCAATGAAGATCACCCAAGACGTGCGCGATTACGCCGCCCAGCAGGGCGTTTCCGATCAGGATGCGCTGGAGCAGGGCATGGCGGAGAAAGCCGCTGAGTTCCGCGCCGCAGGTGCTGAGGTGTATCAGCCGGGATAGATAGTGGCGCGTCGCTTACTCTGCGTTTCAGTCTAGGATTAACCGTACGGTGCCAATGCAGGTGCCGCTACGCTAACGGAGAAGTGCAATGCGATTGATCACGATGTGGCGGCAGCTGCCTAGGGCCGCGTTGGCCACGGCTTTGTTGCTGGTTGTGCAAGTGCCTGTTGCCGCAGCCGCCGATGAAAAAGTGGAGGCCGATACCAAGCCAGCGGCGAAACAGCTCGACCCGCGGGTGAGCAAAGCGCTGGAGTCAGAGAAGCTTGAGTTCGAGGTCGATGAGAAGGGCGATGCCAAAGTCATTCTGCGTTTCACCGACGACGGCGACCGCACCCAGCTGGTGATCGTGCAGTCGGGCACGTTTTCTTATCGCACAGCCGAGTTTCGCGAAATCTTTGCCGCCGCGCTGAAGGCGGACGAAGACAAAGGTCTGGACCTGCAGCTTGCGCGCCGTCTAATGGAAGAAAGCAGCCGCTCTAAGCTGGCGTTTTGGGGCGTTGAAGATGGCGTGATTTGGGCCATAGCGCGGATTCCAGCCGATGCGTCCCCGGGCACGCTGCGCGAAGCGATCGATTTCGTCGCGGTACGCGCCGATGATCTAGAAAAAGAGCGCCTCGGTACCGACGAGTTTTAGCTTCGTCACGAATGCGGGCCCGTAGCCATCATTGAGTGCGGCTAGACTGGTCGCCTGACTTTGCTGGAGGCACCGCTGCATGAACGCCATGACCACTGACTCCAAGCGCCGCCGCCGTCATCTGATGGTTCGCATCGGCACGGCGTTGTTTGCCGCGGGATTGCTGGTCGCCACGTTCTTTTGGTGGTGGTGGGACATCGAACCAAAAGATTTTGACGTCGTTGCCAGTGCGCAGGCGCGCGCTATCGAACGCCAGCAGCCGGTGGTAGTCGGTACGGTCACCACCGAAACGCTCATTCGCGTCGCCGAAACCTTGCTCGACAAGCGCGGCGGGTATCTGTCGAACGACTATCTGCCGCCTGGTGTGTGGATGGATAACGTGCCGAACTGGGAGTTCGGCGCTTTGCTACAGGTGCGCGATTTGGCTAAGGCCTATCGCAATGAATTCAGCCGCTCGCAGACGCAGAGCACGGAGGACATAGACCTGCTCGAAGCCGACCCGTTGTTCTCAACGCCATCAGATCGCTGGCTGTTGCCGGCCTCAGAAAATCAGTACCGCAAAGCCATCGGGCACTTCGAATCGTATTTGACGCGGCTATCGGACAAGGACGAATACAACGCACAGTTCTACGCCCGCGCCGACAACCTTGCCGACTGGCTCGCCGTTGTTGAAAAGCGCCTCGGCTCACTATCGCAAAGGCTGTCGGCCAGCGTGGGCCAGATTCGCATGGACACGGACCTCGCAGGAGACAGCGAAGCCCGCCAGTCAACGGCTGTATCGGAGCAACGTTCGATCAAGACGCCGTGGCTACAAATTGACGACGTGTTCTACGAGTCGCGCGGCAGCACGTGGGCGCTGCTGCATTTCTTGCGCGCGGCCGAGCACGATTTCGGTCCCGTGCTGCGCGACAAGAACGCGCTAGTGTCGCTGCGCCAGATCATCCGCGAGCTGGAAGAATCGCAGCAGCCATTGTTCAGCCCGATCGTGCTCAACGGTTCGCCCTATGGCTTTTTCGCCAATCACTCACTGGTCATGGCGAACTACGTCTCGCGCGCAAACGCCGCCATCATCGACCTGCGCAAGCTGCTGGAACGAGGGTAAACCGTTGCGCTTATTCGCTGCCAACAGGCAGCGAATGCAACGGTTTACGCCGCAGGGCAGGATGCCCGCAGGCTGGAACCGACTTAGTGAGCGCACGACGCGCGAACTTAGTCGGTTTCCACTGGGCTCGCCTCAAGCCAGCTCGCACTTGCGCGATAAGCCAACGCAGCGAATGCAACGGTTTACGCCGCAGGGCAGGATGCCCGCAGGCTGGAACCGACTTAGTGAGCGCACGACGCGCGAACTTAGTCGGTTTCCACTGGGCTCGCCTCACATCACCTGCGGGTCGCGCGAATAACTATCGCAAGCCGCAACGCTGCTCTCCCGAATCCCGAATCACCAACACCCCACATTCGGCATTGACGCCCACGGCTCGCGCGGCGGCAGTGCGCCCTCTGCCTGCAGCAGCTCGATGGAAATATTGTCAGGTGAACGTACGAACGCCATGCGTCCATCGCGCGGTGGTCGACTGATGGTCACGCCATGCGCCTGCAGGCGCTCGCAGGTGGCATAAATATCGTCTACCGCAAAGGCCAGATGGCCAAAGTTGCGCGCGGAGCCGTAGTCTTCTTCGTCGTAGTTGAAGGTCAGTTCGACTTCGGCACGCGGACTTTCCTTCGCGGCCAAATACACCAGCGTATAGCGGCCGCCGGGGTTGTCATTGCGTCGCGTTTCAATCAGTCCCAACGCATCGCGATAGAACGCCAGCGATGCGTCCAAGTCACGTACGCGCACCATGCTGTGTAGGTACTTCATCAAGCGCGCTCCTGTGGGTTCGGTGAGGTCTCAGTCGAGGAAAAAATCGGGTAATAGTTCACGCCCAGGCTGCACGGCATATTGATCGAAGTCGCTAACGCCGCGCGCGCGCAGCAGGTCCTCATCAATCAGAAACTGGCCATTCATATCAGCCGCTGGCGTGGTGAGAATGGCGTGTGCTGCATCGGCCATGATCGCCGGCGTGCGCGCGGCGTTACCGTCAACCCCAGGGATCATGTTCAGGGCATCGGTAAGAATGACAGTGCGCGGCCACAGCGCGTTCACCGCTACGCCCTGCGGTCCAAACTCGGCAGCAAGCCCGAGGGTAACGAAGCTCATACCCATCTTGGCTAGCGTGTAGCCAACGTGCGGCCCCCACCATTTCGGCGCGAGGTTAATTGGCGGCGCGAGGGTGAGGATGTGCGGGGTGCTGGATTTCAGCAGCGTCGGCAAACAGGCCTGCGCGCACAAGAAGCTGCCGCGCGAATTGACCTGCTGCATCAGATCGAACCGCTTCATCGGCGTGTCCAATGTTCCACGCAGCCAGATTGCGCTGGCGTTGTTGATGAGAATGTCGATGCCGCCGAAGCGATCAACCGCGGCCGCAACCGCCGCATGCACCTGATCTTCTTCGCGGATATCCACCTGCAGCGGCAGCGCTTTGCCACCGGCCGCTTCAATTTCGGCAGCGGCGGTGTGAATGGTGCCGGGAAGTTTAGGGTTCGGTACCCCGGACTTCGCGGCGATTACGACGTTGGCGCCATCGCGTGCTGCGCGTTTCGCGATAGCCAGACCGATGCCGCGCGAGGCGCCGGTGATGAAAAGGGTCTTGCCGTTAAGTGTGCTCATACGTGCCCTGATCGTTGCCGGAGAGTAAGTGACGCAGTCTAAACCCGCACGGCACGTCACCCGATAGTCTGACTGCGCTCACAACGCCGTGCAGCGCGTCGCAACCAATCGTCGCAGCGCCGCTGCCATACTTATACGGATGGAGGCCTCTTTCTTTGACAGCTTGCTGACGTGGATTGCCGCGCATCCTGTCGCGGCCGGCTTGGCGATCTTCTTCGTCGCCTTCATCGACGGTTCGCTCGCGGTGGGTTTGCTGATGCCATCGGGGCCGATCCTGGTCGCCGTCGGCGCGCTGATTGGGTTGGGCTCAGTCAACGGCCCCTACGCCATCGTTTGTGCCGCGCTAGGTGCCATATGCGGTGACGGCTGGAGCTATTTGTTCGGTCGTTATTTCGGCGTCCGCATGAAAACCATGTGGCCATTTTCGCGCCATCCGGAATGGATCGAGGGCGCCGAACGCATGTTTCGCCGCCACGATCTGAAAGGCATCGTGATCGGCCGCTTCTTCGGCGCCACGCGACCGTTTATCCCCGCCATCGCCGGCATGCTGCGGATGCCGATCAAGCGCTTTGTGCCGACGATGACCACCAACGGCTTTGTATGGGCGGCGGTGTTTATTGCACCGGGCTGGCTCCTCGGCGCGTCGCTGGAGCTGCTGCTGGCGGTGGCCGGACGACTCACGTTGGTGCTTGGCATTCTGATTGCTGTGGTGGCCAGCATTTATTTTTTGGTGAGTCGCACCTATGCGTGGTTTGCGCCGCATGCGTCCGGCTATCTGGAGCGATCGATGGCGTGGTCGCATCGGCACCCGGTGTTGGGGCGTATTTCCGGCGCGCTGATCGAACCCAATCGGCCCGAATCCGCGTCGCTGCTCATGCTGGCGATTTTGCTGATCTTTGCCGGCTGGGCGTTCTTTAGCGTGACCTTGGGCGTAATTGGCGGCGGCGAGCCTTTGGTCATCGATACGCGCGCCTTTGAGCTGCTCTACGGCCTACGCACGCCGTGGGCTGATCCACTGATGCTGATGCTGAGCGCGCCCGGTGAGCTCGTGGTGCTGCTGCCTGCGGCAACGTTAGTGTTCGGGTGGCTGCTGTGGCGTCGGCGCACGACAGCCGCATGGCACTGGCTGGCCGCAATTGCCTTCGGCTTAGTGTTAGTCGAGGTGTTGGGTCGCGCCCTGGAAATGCCCAAGCCACCGGCTGCATTGGCCGTGCCGGGATTTGGCTTTCCAGCGGAACCGGTTGCGCTAGCAACCGTGGTGTACGGTTTTTTTGCGGTGCTGATCGCACGTGAACTGCCCGGTCGCAATCGCACTTGGCCCTATGTCGTCGCCGGTTTGCTGGTCGCACTAGTGGGTTTTGCGCGGCTGTACTTTGGAGCTAACTGGCTGAGCGACGTGCTCGCCGGCGTCACCCTCGGGCTGCTTTGGGTGGCGGCGCTCGGCATCGCCTATCGACGGCGCGTTGAGCGTTCGTTCTGGGTTAGACCCATCAGCGCACTGTTCTTTGGCGCGGTCATTAGCCTCTCGCTCTGGCAAGGCTTGCGCGATCAACCCGCCGCGCTGGCGCGTTTTGAGGTGCCGGAAGTGCAGCAGCCAGTCAGTGAAGTCGCGTGGTTGAAAAGCGCGTGGCATTCGCTGCCAGAGCGCCGCAACGACTTCAGCGCCGGCCGAGACTGGCGATTCAACGTGCAGTACGCCGGGTCGCTTGCATCGCTGCAGTCGGCATTGAGCGCGCAGGGTTGGCAGGTCGAGACCAGTTCGCTATTAGATGCGCTGCTTAAGCGCTTCGACGGGTCGGCAGGAGCTGATGACCTGCCGCTGCTGCCTGCCAGTCATAACGGGTATCGCGAAGAGCTAGCGATGAGTCTGCGCGTGCACGACGGGCAAAACCGGCTGGTGTTACGTCTTTGGTCGTCGCCGCTGGTGCTCGATAAATCTGGCGCGCCGATATGGCAAGGCAGCGTCGCCGATATGCGCTTCGACCGACGCTTCGGCCTCGTCAATATATGGCGTGTCGAGAGCACCGCCGTCGCCGTGGTGGATCAGCTGTCTGCCGCGCTCAGCGCGTTTGATCAGAAGCGTGTGCAGCGTGATGACGATGTTCTGCCTATCGTGTTGATCGTTGATCGCAGGTGAGCGCGGCAAACGCTTGAGCCTAATTTGCACACGTGATTTGTGTGCTCAGCCGCTAGACGCGACCCCACAGCGGGTTCGGCGCTGGCCCGCGACAGCGGACTCATCTCTCGACTAACTCACCGCGTCAGGTGCTAGCTAATCGAAACAACAACATCGTCGCTGCGGCCGCAGAGCTTGAGGCACCGCGACGTCAAGGCAGAGTGGCCGATGGCCTCAGATCAACCCATCGCGCAGCTGTTCGCTCCGCGACGGGCCACAACGCTGGCAGGCTTAATCAGCCAGCCGCGCGACGACGGAACGCGGATAGGTCGTTGACGATGCCGCTCAAGTAAGGCCGCACGGCCTCTTCGGCTTGGGTATCGGCGTTTAGCGTGGTGAAGTCGATACGCTCGCGGAAGCCGGCACCCAGCGGGCGCTTATCGGCAATGCGGTAGCTGCGCACGCTTAGGTTGGCCGTGTACAGCGTCGAGCTCTGACCGTAGTACTGCAATTCCTGCGACCCCACACCATCGGCGCGAATGACCACGACGGCCGCCGCATCGCGACGCAGCGAATTGAAGATGCTGGCGAGATCGCCGCCGCCGCCACCGACTAGATCACTGTCCACCACATCGAAACCCGCATCCACTAAGCGCTCTTCGACGCGCTGCCGCGCTGGGCCGACCAAGGCGAGATCGCCAATGGCGATCACCGCGACGCGCCGAGGCGGCGCAGCGACCACGCGCGGAGGTGCCGCAACGGCGACTGTTTCGCCGCGATCTGCCACGGTCGAAGTAACGCCGACCACGGACTGATCACCGGTTTTCTCGGACGCGGTCGCGTTGCTCATGGACGTTTGAGTCGCCTCAACGGCCTGCTCCGCCGCGCTTAAGCTCGCACCGGTTGCGCGCTCAGCATCCGCCACGTTTTGCGCTGCCGTCGCCAAATCATTTGCTGGCTCGACGACAACCGCTCCCGATGTCGATGTCGATGCGTCGGCGCTTAGCGCGGAACCGCTCAGATCAGCGGCTGACGCGGCCTGGCTCACGCCAATCGGATTGGTCGCCTTGCCGGTCGCTACGCCATCTTCGTACGCGCTGCTGCTGCCGATGAAGCCGTCTTTGACGCCGCGCGCATAGTCGATCAGGGTCGATTTCATCGCAAACGCAACGCCGCCGATCAACAGGACGAGTCCCGCCGCAATCGCCAGCGCAATGCGCGAACCGTTGCCCGGCTGTCGGCTGCGCTCAAGCGCAGAAGACCGCGCCGTCTGTGCCGGCTGCTGCGGTATCGCGGCGGCGCTTGCGGCGATACCCGCTGCCTGCGCCTGCGACGCGCCGGTCGGGGAGCGCGACACCACCGGTGGCGGCGTGGCGACGCGCTGTTTTTGCGATGCCGGCGTCGGTGCGCCCACCACGGTTGCGCTATTGGCAACTACCGCAGGCAAGCTCAAACGAATCGTGCCGCCGCGCGCCACCAGTGGATGGGCCTGCAGCGCTTCCGCCAGCTCATGGCAATTCTGATAGCGGTCGGCCGGCTCCTTCGCCACCATGCGAGACAGAATTTCAGCGGCCTGTGGATCGACCTCGCTATTCAACTCGCGAATGTCAGGGAACTCGGCTTTGACCACTTCCAGCATCAAACCCAGCGGGCTCTCTTCAGTGAACGGCACGCGGCCGGTCATCATTTCAAACAGCACTACGCCCAGCGAAAAAATATCGGAACGCTGATCGACAGTTTTACCGATGCAGATTTCCGGCGACAGATAGCCAGGCGTGCCGACGAACTCGCCGGTCGAAGTTAGTTTCTGCGAAAAATCTTGCGTCGCCAGCGCAATGCCGAAGTCGGCAATCTTCACATTGCCGCGCGGGGTCAGCATCAAGTTGCCTGGCTTGATGTCGCGGTGAATCACGCCCTTGTCGTGCGCAGTCGCTAAGCCCAGCGCAGTTTGATGAATGACCTTGAGCGCGTTCTCGACGCTTAACTTGCCATCGCGCTTGAGCAGTCCGGAGAGCGAGTCGCCCTCAACGAATTCCATCGCAAAAAATGGCTGCCCGGTGGCTTCGTCGGTACCGATGAAATAGACCTGGATGATGTGCGGGTCATTCAGCACCGCCATCGAGCGTGCTTCACGCAAAAACCGCTCAACTAGATTGGGGTCATGCGCCAGCGATGGCGACAGCTCCTTGATCGCAACATAGCGGCCAAGCGCCGATTCAAAGCCTTTGTAGACCACACCCATGCCGCCACGGCCCAGCTCTTCAACGATTTCGTAGTGGCCCAAATGGGTTTTCATGGCTGACAAACCTTTGCCGCGAAGGCAGGTGTGATGAAGGTTTTCGATGCTAGCACCGGCTTTCACGCGAAGAGCGCCGCCGGTCGGCGTACATGGCGCGCGTTCAGGTTTTCGTTCAGCTTTCAGCGGGTGAGTGTGAACTCGACCTCATCGCAACGTTGAGGCTGTAGAAAAACTCCTTTTGCAGCGAATTTCAGCCGCCTCTGCGTCTCAGTAGAGGTTTGGCGCTCGGGTGCTCTTCCAGTGATGGCGTCGGTGGCTTTCGCCCTCGACGTTGGAAGCGCATTTATTCGGTT
>JBBSIY010000039.1:0-15119 GCA_038257785.1 Lysobacterales bacterium | reverse complement strand
TCGATCGCGATATCGACAGCTTGCTGCCGCAGAACTGGAAGCCGCACGGCTGATCGGTAACGCATCGGCTTGCTGATGGGTAGGTGTCACCACCGGACGCATACCCAGCACTTCACCCCTACGCCGTTGCACATGACGACTTAAATTGAGCGTTCGGATCCATGCTAAAAACTCTCTCAACATGGCTGCTTAGCTGCCTCTGCTTGGTGGGTTGCGCCAGCACGCTCGATCTGGGTGATGCCTAACTGCAAAATCAGAGCACGTCCGCCAGACTTTCGTTCGCACGAGAACTGCCCCCACTTCCGGGCGATGGAGCGTATTTCGCGGTGCCCGGCTATTGTGTTCGTCGAAGGTTTTATGGTGATGCACCCGGGCAGTCGGCGAGTGACCTATGCGTGCCCTGGTGATTGGCCATTGCAGCGGGTCTCTCATTCAACCCCCTCCGTCGAGCACCAATTCCAAGCGGGTCGTAGCTATGAGCTTTATTGTGAAAGTGGCTATCCAAAAATCAGGACCACTGACTAGGGCGCATCACTTCAACTGAGGGGCGACCATCTCGCTCCGCGCAAACCCTTGTCACGCACCTCTTGCGATGGCTTGCCTCCGCCATGCAGGCTGGCTTGACTCAACCGCTAACGGACAGCAGGTAAAGCAGTGATTTCCGCAAACAATATTCTCGTCGATTACCTGCACGTCAAAGATGGCGGAAACACCGACGTCATCACCTCGTCCGATTCGTTCTGGCAAGATTTGGCCAGCGGCTCGTACCCGCAATTCGACCAGGGCAGACTCATGTCTGCGTTCACTTTCTCTGAGGCATGGCCCAGCTGGGAGCGAAACCCGGCTGGTGAGGAGTTGGTCATGCTGTTGTCAGGCGCAGCGGTACTGGTGCTCGAGGAAAACGGCGTTGAGCGGGAAGTCGAATTGGCCACGCCGGGAGCCTTTGTGCTTGTGCCAAAGGGGACATGGCACACGGCGAAGACGAGTGTTTCAACGACGATGCTTTTCCTTACGCCTGGCGACGGGACGGAACATAGGCCGATTGAGGTTTGAACAGTCGGACGAGCTGGCACCGCTGCGCGCCTTACGTTGGCCGCTTCCTATTGACGATCAGCCGCCATCAAGATCGTTCAAACCGACTCTTTCAGAGCTGATTGAAGAAAGGCTTTTGACCACATGCTCATAGCAACTGTTCTCACTGCGCTGCTTCAGCAGAGTGGTGCTGCCTCATGTGCACTTGCCGAAGCCGAAGTCAGCACGGGCTGGACCGCCTCCGCCGTCATTCAGGAGCTGGCTGACCAGAAAGGTGTTGCCGAGAATCAGGTTGGGGCCGTCGCATTTCTGTGGCGCGAGGAGGCGTGCCAGCTTCTCACTGAGGATGCTGACCTGCTTCATCAGACCAAGAAGGCAATTGAAGACGAGTGTCAAAAAATCCTCTACTTGCCCGAGGCTGCGGAAAGCACCTATGTCGCCTCGCTGGAGTCAGCCATCAGACAGCGAAGCCCGACCCTCGTAACCTTGGCTTGGGCGCAGCAGAATGAACGTGGGGAGCCGCAGCACACCTTCATTGTCTCGGATGGTGCAGCGGCAGTCAGAGTTGTATCCGCCGGCTACGGGCGTGGCAACAAGCTCAGTCGTTCATGCGAGCCTAGCCCGTGGTCGCTAGCGGCGGGCCTTGAGCCTTAGGTACGTCGCTTGGACACAACAAAATAAACCCGAAGCCCGATCTAGGAGCACGCGATGCGACCACTTCGCTATTCGATAAACGTCACGCTGGACGGCTGCTGTGATCACTTGGCAATTCCGGCAGATGAACAACTGCATCGTCATGCGGTCGAGAATCTCGAGCGAGCAGATGCCCTCCTATTCGGGCGCGTGACCTACGAAATGATGGAGCAAGCGTTCCGGCCGGTCGCGCCAATGGGAGCGAACTCTGAGCCGATGAAACCGTTCGCTAGGACGATCAACGCGGCAAAGAAGTTCGTCGTATCAAGCACACTCGGCCACGTCGATTGGAACGCGGAGCTTGTCCGCGGCAATCTGGCGACTGCCGTTCAGCAGCTCAAGCGAGAGCCCGGCAAAGGACTCTTCGTTGGCGGGGTGAAGCTGCCGCTTGCGCTGGCTGAGCTGGGGTTAATCGATGAGTACGAGCTCGTCGTGCACCCAAGGCTCGCGGGCCACGGACCGAGCTTGCTCGCAGGTTTGACAAAGCACATCGAACTGGTGCCCGTCAGCCGTCTGGAGCTCGGCTCAGGAGCCGTAGCGATGCGCTATGAGCCGAAGCGATAGCGCGCAGCAAAGCACCATAGCTTTCGCCGTCTGCTGACTCAGCACCTCGGTCGCCACCACCACCCGCCTCATCCGCGGATCCCTTCGTACTTGGCTAGGCGCTCCGGCTCGGCGATGCCGGCAGCGATCCACTCGCGCATCGAGGGCAGTGCGTACATAGCATCGACATAGGCTTTTGATTGCGGCGCCAGCGCCACGCCATAGCCGCGGAAGCGGACGCAGACGGGGGCGAACATGGCGTCAACAATGCTGAATTCGCCGCATAAGAATGGTCCTGCTACGCCGGCACGCTGAGTAGCATCGCGCAACGACCCCCAAAGTGCCTGCACGCGGTCAATGTCGCGACGCGCGGCGGCGTCCCACTGGTAGCCATCGGGCTTTCTCGAACAGTTCATGGGCAGCTGCTGACGCAGCGCGCTAAAGCCAGAGTGCATTTCAGCCGCAGCGCAGCGCGCCAGTGCGCGCAGCGAGAGATGCGCGGGCCACGCTCGTCCATCCAGCCAGCGTTCGTTGACGTACTCGCAAATGGCCAGTGAATCCCAAACAACCTGATCCGCATCATGCAGAACCGGCACGCAGCCGGTGGGTGACCAGTGGGCAATTTCGCCGCGAAACTCGTCGGTGTCGAGCGCTAAGCGCTTTTCATCGAACTTCACGTCGAACTGGCGCAGCAGCAGCCAGGGTCGCAGCGACCATGAGGAGTAGAGTTTGTTGCCGATAACTAGCGTTGGTTGGATGCCCATTCGGGTGCTCACTCTAGGGAAAGGGGAAAGTCTTAACAGATCCTGGTAAGCCCACTTACGGGATTGTGCTTTTGCATAAGTGGGATAGACAGCTGCCCTTCGACAGGCTCAGGGCGAACGGTTTTGGGCTCAGGGCGAACGGTTTTGGGCTCAGGGCGAACGGTTTTGGCAAGGCCCCGTTCGTGGTGAGCCTGTCGAACCACCTGCCGAAAGGCCCGTTGGATTGCATCAACACTCCTTCGAACATTCTGCGTCGAACTTGCTCAGCGTGGTCCGCCACGCGTGATGTGCGCCACCACGATCCTCAGGCAAGAAACGCTTCGTCGTCGCCACTGTCGCTTTCATAGTCCACGCCGTCTTCCAGCGGCGGACTAGCGGCTCGCTCGGCCTGCCAGCTGACCAGCAGTTCGCGCGCGCGCGCCTCGTCGGGCGCATGCACGCAAACCGCCATCAGACCCGACATCGGCAGCTCGCCCATTGCGCCAGCGAGGAACTCGCCGCGCACGCTGGCCTCGATGCCTTCGCTGGCCAATCGGCCGCGCACTAAGTGGGCATCAATCAGATTTTCAGCGTCGTACACCGCGCGCATGGCGAACTCATTGAGGATTTGCCCATAAGCATAGCGGGCGGACTCGGCTAGCGCAGGCTCAATGAGCGCCCCACCGCGACGACCCGCTCACCGTTTAGCGAAAGCGTTTCGCCGCAACCGACACAGACCGCTAAACTGTGCGGCTTCTCAGACGCATTGCAGCCTGATCTTCATGACCGAGCCAGCCGCCCCCGTCCGCCAGGACTTTATTCGCAGCATTATTCGCGACGATCTGGCAGAAAAACGCCACGCGGCGATTCGCACACGCTTTCCGCCTGAGCCAAATGGCTATCTGCACATTGGCCACGCCAAAGCGATTTGCCTGAATTTTGGCATCGCCGCTGAGTTCAACGGCTGGTGCAATCTACGGCTCGATGACACCAACCCGGCGCGCGAAGAGCTGGAGTACGTCGAGGCAATCAAAGACGACGTGCGCTGGCTAGGGTTTGAGTGGCACGATCTGCGTCATGCGTCGGACTATTTCGACGTGTTCTATCTCGCGGCGCAAAAGCTGATCGCGCAGGGCGACGCATTCGTTTGCGATTTGACAGCCGAGCAAGTGCGCGAATACCGCGGCACGCTCACTGAAGGAGGCCGACACTCGCCATTTCGCGATCGCAGCGTGGACGAAAACCTCGATCTGTTCGCCCGCATGCGTGCAGGTGAGTTCAACGATGGCGCACGCACGCTGCGCGCCAAAATGGACATGGCCAGCGGCAACATCAATCTGCGCGACCCGGCGCTATACCGCATCAAGAAGGTCACGCATCAGAACACCGGCGACGCTTGGCCGATCTACCCGATGTACGACTACGCGCACTCGCTATCGGACGCGATTGAGGGCATCACGCACTCGCTGTGCACGCTGGAATTTGAGGATCACCGCCCGCTTTACGACTGGTGCGTCGACAGGGTCAACTTGGCCGATTCACCAGCGCTGCTAAAGCCGCTGCTCGATCGTGGGCTGCCGCTGGAAGCCGCCAAGCCGCGCCAGATTGAGTTCTCGCGCCTCAACATCAACTACACCGTGATGAGCAAGCGCAAGCTGGTCGAGATGGTGACCGATGGTTTGGTTGAGGGCTGGGACGACCCGCGCCTACCCACGCTGCAGGGCATTCGTCGGCGCGGCTACACGCCGGCATCCCTGCGCCTGCTTATCGACCGACTCGGCGTCACCAAGCAGAACTCGTTGATCGATTTCTCGGTGCTGGAAGGCTGCGTGCGCGAGGATCTCGACGCGGTTGCAGAACGCCGTATGGCCGTGCTGAATCCGCTCAAGCTAGTGATCACCAATCTGCCCGCCGATCACAGCGAATCGCTGCGCTTTCCGAATCATCCAAAGAACGAAGCATTGGGCACACGCGACGTGCCGTTCTCTCCAACACTTTGGATTGACCAAGATGACTTCGCCGAGGTGCCGCCGAAGGGGTTTCATCGGTTGATTCCCGGCGGCGAAGTACGTCTGCGCGGTGTCGGCATCGTGCGCTGCGTTGACGTCATCAAACAGA
The DNA here is from genome assembly GCA_038257785.1 of Lysobacterales bacterium. Lineage (GTDB taxonomy): Bacteria > Pseudomonadota > Gammaproteobacteria > Xanthomonadales > Xanthomonadaceae > JANNWF01. The sequence continues at coordinate 9,990 of JBBSIY010000039.1, read as the reverse complement.
GCGACGTAGTGACGGAGCTGCGCTGCACGCTTGATCTCGAAAGCCGCGCCGGCCTGCCGGGTGCAGACCGCAAGATCAAAGGCACCATCCACTGGGTCAGCGCAGAGCATGCAGTGAGTGCGGAGATTCGTCTGTTTGATCGCCTGTTCGCTGTGCCGTCGCCCGACGATGAATCCGATGGCAAGACCTGGCGCGAGCAGTTCAATCCAGAGTCAAAAAAGATCGTCAACGGCTACATAGAACCAGCCGCTGCTGCGGTAGAAGCGGAGACGCGTCTGCAGTTTGAACGCGTCGGCTATTTCGTTGCGGACCGTCGCGACCATCAGTCGTCACGACCGGTGTTCAACCGCAGCGTCAGCCTGCGCGACACCTGGGCCAAATAGGAGGGGTCGCTATGCGCGCGCTGCTTGTTGCAATGTTGATGATGCTTGCGAGCGCCTGCGCGCCATCGCCGGTCAGCTCGGCCGATGCGCAACCTGCTCCTGCTGCCGCAGCTGCTGCTGTACCCGCAGAGAAGAACGCCATCAACTTTGGGTGTCAGACAGCAGCCGACTGCGCTGTCAAAGATGTCGGCAGCTGCTGCGGCTACTCGCCAGCGTGCGTGAATATCGACAGCCCCACGTTTCCCGAACAGGTCAGTGCGGACTGCGCCGATCAAGGCGTCGCGGGCGTCTGCGGATTTCGTGACGTTGCCAGCTGCGCATGTATCGAATCGCGCTGCACGTCGGTCTACGCCGACAGCGCCGGCTTGCCGCTAAACTGAGCCCATGCTCTACGCTCAAATACATTTGACGCTGCCTCCTTGGCTGCACGAAGCGGTCGACGCAACCCGACGCTACGTCGATGACGCTAGCCGCGTATCGCTGGCGATCGAGCTGGCGCAGCGCAATGTCGATCACGGAACCGGCGGCCCGTTCGGTGCAGCCGTGTTCGACGGCACGGGTCGCGTGCTGGGCATCGGCGTCAACCGCGTCGTGCCGCAGACGTGCTCAGTCGCGCACGCCGAAATGATGGCCTTTATGACGGCGCAGCAGCGCAGCCAGCTGTTTCGGCTGAATCAACCCGAAGGCGGTCTGCAGGGCCCGATTGCATTAGCCACGTCTGCCCAGCCCTGCTGCATGTGCTACGGCGCTAGCGTGTGGGCAGGCATTGACGAGCTGCTGATCGCCGCACGCGCCGAAGACGTGATGGAGCTGACTGAGTTCGACGAAGGCCCGCTGCCGGCAGACTGGATCGGTGAGCTTGAAAAGCGCGGCATCCAAGTTCGTCGCGACATCCTGCGGCAGCCCGCACGTGAAGTTCTGCGAGCCTATGCGGCCGGCGGGGCGCACTACTGAAACCCATGGCCTTGATCGTTTGCGCCAGCGGGTGCATATGAGCGGACTGCTTTGCCTCTGCCGTCCGGGCTTCGAACCCGAACTCGCCGCCGAACTCAGTCATCGCGCCGCCGCTGCTGAAATCAGCGGCTACGCCAAGACCGAGCGCAGCAGTGGCCTTGTCCAGTTTTTGACCGGCGACGCTGCAAGCGCAGACGCACTGGATCGCGCCCTACCGTGGCGCTCACTGATATTTGCACGACAGAAACTGCGCTTGATTGCTGAGCTGTCAGCGCTCGCCCCGAGCGACCGCGTTACGCCTGTGCTGGCCGCACTCGCCGCGCATCGAAAGGCTGCCGCACCTTATGTTGATTTAGTCGTGGAGCATGCGGACTCTGACGCAGCGCGTCCGCTGGCAGGCCTCGCCCGCGCCTTCGGCAATGCGCTGCGTTCCGCGCTGCGCAAAGCTGACTTGCTCACGCCCAAGGCGTCGCCATCGGAAAGAGTGCGCAAAGGGGACGTGCTGCATGTGGTCCTGATGGCGGGCGACCATCTGCTGCTCTGCGATGCGGCAAACTCCGACAGCGCGCCTTGGCCAATGGGCATCCCGCGATTGCGCATGGCCAGCGACGCGCCATCGCGATCAGCCTTGAAGCTCGACGAAGCGCTGCTGGTGCTGCTTAGCGACGATGAACGCGAGCGCCTGCTGAGACCAGGCATGCGCGCGGCAGACCTAGGCGCGGCGCCCGGCGGCTGGAGCTGGGTGCTCGCGCGCCATCACCTGCGCGTTAGTGCGATCGATAACGGCCCGATGGCGGAAAGCGCTATGGCGACCGGCCTGATCGAGCACCTGCGCGCCGATGGATTTCGCTGGCAGCCGAGTCAACCGCTGGATTGGCTGGTCTGCGACATGGTCGAACAACCGCGCCGCGTCGCCGCGCGCATCGCCGAATGGTTCGCCAACGGCTGGTGCCGCCACGCCATATTCAATCTCAAGCTGCCGATGAAAAAGCGCTGGGACGAGACCGAGCTATGCCTAGAGCTACTGCGCGAGCAGGCAGGCAAACCGCTGACGCTGCGAGCCAAGCAGCTTTATCACGATCGGGAAGAGATTACGGTGGCGGCGCTGGGCGGCTGAGGCAATTCGTTAGCTCAGACACGGTTCCGAAACGTTGTCGGGCTACACTCCGCGATCTGCCTTCCAAAATCACCGCCATGTCTACCTGCCGATCACTGTCCGCTACGCTGCTGGCCGCACTAGGTTTAGTCGGTCTTTCAACGCCTTCGCTGGCGCAAGTCAACCTCGCTGCAGGCCAGACCTACAGCCAAAATTTCGACACGCTGTCGAACACCGGCACTACGAATGCGTGGGCCGACAACTCGACGCTGCCGGGCTGGTATTCGGCTCGCACTGCCGGACCGACCACGGTATATATCGCAAGTGATGGGAGCAGCAACACTGGCGCGGTCTACAGCTTCGGCGCGAGCCTAGGTAGCGAGCGAGCGCTGGGCTCCGCATCGTCAGGGGGACCTGGCACGCTTTGCCAAGCAGTCCGCATCGTCAATTCGGGTGCGGGCCCCATTACTCAGCTCAACATCGCCTACACCGGCGAGCAGTGGCGAAATGGCGGCAACACCTCAGCCCAAACATTGGCGGCCTCGTATCGAGTCGAAGCTGCAGGGACGCCGTTTGCGCTTGGCTGTAACGTGGCGACAGGCTGGACCGCCAGTACCGCCCTAGACTTCACTACACCAACCACTGGTGCCACGATCGCCGCGCTTGATGGCAATGCCGCCGCCAACCGCAGCCTTATTTCAACCTCGCTGGTCATCAACATACCGGCTGGTGACGAGCTGTGGCTGCGCTTCAGCGATATTAACGATGGCGGCAACGACCACGGCGTGTCGATTGACGACTTCTCGGTCACTGCAGTGGGCAGTGGCCCAGTGCTCCCGCTCGTCAGCTTTGCCGCCGGCGCAATCAGCGCAGCCGAAGGCAATGTCGGGGACAGCAATCCGCTAACGTTCAGCGTCAACGTATCGCCGGCACCACAAGCAGGCAGCCCCGTCAGTTTTGACATCGACGTGACGGGCGATGCGGGTCGCTTCGCCTATGGTGGCCCCGCGAGCCTGGTGGTGACCGACGCCACTACACTGCCGATCACAATTACGGTCAGCACTGTCGGCAACACCGCGGTACAGGGCAACAGCGACGTCACCGTTAACCTGAGCAATTTCGCGGGCACGTCCGGCGTGCAGACTTCGCCGCTCAGCAATGTCGGCACCATCATCGAAGACGACATCGGCGTTTCGGAGATTTTCGCGCTGCAGGGCAGCGGCGTTTGCAGCCCCTTGATTGTCCCGTGCAACATCACGGTGGAATCTATCGGTGGCACGGTACGCACTGCCGCGAACGTGGTGACATTTGTCGGCGGCGGCGGCTTCTTCATGCAAACCCCGGACGCGCGCGATGACAGCGATCTGCTGACCTCCAACGGCATATTCGTATTTACGTTCGGCGTGACGGTGACCGATGGCGACGAGCCGCTTGCGCCTGGCGACGTCGTTGAGGTCGTCGGCGATATCGTCGAGCGTTTCGGCTACACCCAGATTCGGGTATCCAGCACGCGTGATGGCAGCAATAGCGTCGTGCGTACGGCAACCGATGCGGCGCTGCCAAGCGCGGTTGTTTTCGGCGACGGGGGATTGCCGACGCGAGGCATCGTGGCGGAGGTTCCGTCACGTGATCCCAATGCGCTTACCTGCGGCACCAGCAACTTCGAGTGCTTTGAAAGCATGCGCGTGCGCATGGATAACGGTCGTGTAGCGGCCTCCAATCAGCGCTTCAGCACCGACCTGTATGCCGAGGTCTACACCTCGCCCTTCGGCGAGCGAGCGCTGCGCGAGAAAGGCGTGCGCTTTGGCAACAGCTTGGTGCCTGAAAACATGGCCGCTGGCGTGTGGGACGGCAATCCTGAAGTGATTGAAATGGATGCCGACTTCCTGATTCCCGCCAATAACGGCCTCGAGCTGTTTGGCGGCACGCGTTTCAGCGGTGAGGGCGTGATCGGATTTGACTTCGGCGACTACGAGTTCTGGCCCGCAGCGCTGAAGGTCGATACGGCTAGCAATGTGCTGCCGCGTCCCGTGCCGACCTCATCGCTAGACGAGCTCACAATTGGGTCGTTCAATGCGTTTCGCTTCTGTGATGCAGTGGTCAACTCACCGTCAAATTGCGCGGCGTCTGCTGGCGCAGAGATCGACACGGTTCGCGTCACCCATCAAGTCGGCCAAGTGAGCGCTTACATCCGTCAAGTGCTGCGCAGCCCTGACGTGGTCGGCATGCAGGAGGTTGAGAATCTCGACATCCTGACCCAGCTGGCGACGCAGATCGCCACTGACGGTGGGCCGACGTATTCGGCGCATTTGGTGGAAGGCAACGACGTCGGCGGTATCGACGTGGGCTACCTGATCAACACCGCGCGGATCGCCAACGTCACCGTGACTCAGCTAGCCGGCAACGAGATGTGGCTGGATCCCAGCGCTGGCGGCGGCATGGCGATTCTGCATGACCGCCCACCGCTGCTGCTCGACGCTGAGTTCATCGGCAATGGCCGTCCGTTTCGCTTCAACCTGATTAACAACCACACGCGTTCGCGCACGGCGGTAGACACAGGCGGCACCGACGGTGAGCGGACCCGTGCTAAGCGCTACACGCAAGGCTTATCGATCGCGAACCTAGTGCAGGGTCTGCAGACCGCCGCGGCAACGGCTGATGTGCCGCTGTTCGTTGTCGGTGACCACAATGCCTACCAGTTCACCGATGGCTACGCCGATGTGGTCGGACTTATATCCGGCATTTACGTCAACGCCGAAAACACCTGCTCACCGGCCAATGCGGTCACCAACTGCAAACTGCCGGGCGGCACAAATATCGTCGTCCCCGCGATGGTCAACGGCGTAGACGTGCTTGATCTTGAGGAGCGCTACTCGTACAACTTCACCGAAAACTTTGGTGCTGTCCAAGGCAGCGCAGGTCGTGAAGTAGCAACCAATCAGGTGCTCGACCACGCGATGTTCAATTCGGTCGCCGCACCGTTCGTGACTGGCATTGCCTACGGCCGCGCCAACGTCGATTCGTCACGGCAGCGTTTCCGCGTTTGCAACTACACGTCGCGTGACCTGGCCCTCTGTCCGCAGGGTGAAGGCACTTGGGTGCCCATCGGCAGCTCCGACCACGACGGGCTGGTGATCTTCATCGCGCCGCCGCGGGTCGAAGACGTCTTCGCCGATGGGTTTGAGCCCTAGCTGACGGGTCGCCCTCTGCTCGGGCTGGGGGCGACCTTCCATCTGAGCTACGCGTCAAAGCGTGCAATACCCCGCGACAAGCCGGAAGCGACCACAACTAACGCGTGTCAGCCGCCCAATGCGCGGCTGGCGAAAAGCTGCCGCAGCGGCTCGAAGCGATTGACCATGCCTAGCGCAGGACCACGCAGTAAGGTCGGCAGCAAGGCGTCGTTGGAAAACAATCGATTGATGCCGTCAAAACTCCACGCCGCCACGGCGTTGTCGCTGCGTCGCTCGCGCGCGTAGCGAGTCAACAGCCTTGGGTTCGCAAGCGCATCGGTTTCCACACCGCTGAGGATGCGACGCAGGCCGCTGACATCACGAAGGCCCAGATTGACGCCCTGCCCCGCCAGCGGATGGACAGCGTGCGCCGCGTCACCGGCCAGCACAATGCGACCGCTGACGTAGGATTTGGCCAACTGTCGACGCAGGGGAAATGCGGCGCGCGGTGACATCAAACGCATTGCGCCAAGGCGCGCATCGAATGCGCGCGTCAGTTCGACAGCAAATTCCTCATCAGTCAGCGCCAGCAGTCGTGCCGCTTCACCATCGGCCACGGTCCAGACGATTGAGCTGCAGCGGCCATGTCGCGCCAACGGCGAAACTTTCCCATCAGGGTCACCTTGATGGGTCGCAGTCCAATCAACGAAAGGCAGTACGGCGAGCGGCCCGCCCGGCAGAAAGCGCTGCCAAGCGGTCGCTTCATGCGGCTGCTCAGATTCGACAAAGGCCACAATGCCGCGCTGGCCGTAGTCGTGACGATCAAAATCTATGCTCGCGAGGCCGCGCAGCACCGAATCCGCGCCGTCAGCCGCCACCGCCAGCGCAGCGCGAACGCGACTGCCATCATCCAGCCGAAGCTCGATACCTGCGTCGTTTTGCTCCCGCTCAACTACGGTTGCCGGCAGATGTGCGATGAAACCCGGCTGCTGCCGCAGCGCTTGCCAAAGGCGATCAACCAAAAGGCTATGTTCAACGATTGCACCCAGAGAGGTGCGACCGACGGAATCTGCATCGAAGCAAAGTTCACCGTCGCCGGCTGCATCCCAAACGCGCATGCGCCGGTAAGGCTGCACGCGCGCTGCGCGTAAGGCTGGTCCGACATCGAGATCGTCAAGCAGGGCCAAGCTGTCCGGAGCGATGGCGTACACCCGTAGATCGGGGCTATCCGACTGCCAAGCTGCAGGCTCGCGCGACTCAATCAGGGCCACGCGACGACCATCGCGCAAGAGGGCCAACGCCATGGCGGCCCCGACGACGCCACCGCCGACAACGACCACGTCCAGCTGCCCGCTACGCGCGCGGCGTGCCAAAGTCTGACTCATCGAAGTCAGGCTCATGCGCCTGCCTCCCGCGCCATCCGCGGAACCTCGCCGCGATAGCCCATCGCGCCGCTCACCAAGGGCATGCGCAGGCCCGGTGCGCTGGCCAACGCGAGCAGCCCCAGCGAGCGCACTAGGTGATGTGGAAACGATTCCCCCGCCGTGAGGCGCACTAAGCCGTCGCTGAAGGCAATCGTCTGAGCGCGATCTGAAAGCCTGCGTGCTGCGTAGCTAGCCAACACGTGATCGGTACCCGGATCGGCCGTTCCTGCAATCGCATCAACCAAGCTCAGCGCGTCGCGCAGGCCGAGATTGAAACCCTGTGCGCCAATCGGATGCAGGGTCTGCGCGGCATTGCCGAGCAGCACGCAGCGCGATGCCGTCAGCGACCGCGCGATGCAACTTTTGATGGCGTAAGCGTGACGCTTGCCGACGCGCAAAAAACGCCCAGCGCGCCCGCCGAAGCGCGCCTGAAGCTCACTCAGCCAAGCGCTGTCGGGCAGCGCCAGGAGCCGCTCCGCATCGGCCGATACCACACCGCATACCGCTCCGTAACTGCCATCTGCTCGCGGCAGCATGGCCAGTGGGCCACTTGCAGTAAAACGCTCCCACGCCTGCCCGCCGTGCGCGCGATCTGTCTGCACGGCGCTGACGATCAGCGTTTGCTGATAGTCGTGATCGTCGGTCGAAATGCCTAAGGCGTGGCGGACGGCTGAATCGGTGCCGTCACACGCCAGCACAAGCTTGGCCGTCAGCTGCGTAGGCAGACCCGAATCAGCGTCGGGCGCGGCGCTGACAGTGATGTCGTCTGGTGTGCCGGACAAGGCGCTGAATCGCAGCGGTCGGTAGCGCGTCAGACGCGGTAGCTCATCAAGTCGCGCCTCAAGCGCGGCGCCGAGCTCGCGCGCAATCACCACCCCGCCAAAGCACTCGCTTCCGTAGTCACGCGCATCGAGCCGTACTGCACCAAAGTCACCTGATCGACTGATGTGAATGCGCCGCACTGGCGAAGGCGGCGTCTTTAGGTGGCGCAGAACGCCCAGTGCACCGAGTGCCGTGAGACTGGCCGCCGCCAGCGCCAAGTTGCGCTCATCGAAGCTAGGCCGCGCCGCGCTGCTGGGATCGCTGGCTTCTACCAAGGCCACGTCGCGACCCTCAGCCGCCAGCGCGCAGGCCACGCTGCCACCGACTAGACCGCCGCCGATAATCACAATGTTGTGGCTGAGAGTGCCCTTGCCGGGCTGCGTATCGGTGGGTCGCATAGCGCCATGATAGCCGGCCAGCGACATCGGATCGAAGCACGACCGACCATCACCCATCGCGACACCGCCTGCCGAGCGGCCACGCATCCGTTAAACTCTGCGGTCACCCGTTGAACCGAAGCCGACATGCCCGCGACCCGCTTTGCTACGCCCATCATCTTTTTGCTGCTGGCCGTGTTGATGGCAGCAACCCGCATCAATCACTTCGGTGCGCTGCCCGATGCGTCGTGGGCGGTGTTCTTTATCGGGGGTTTCTACCTTGCCAAGCAGGTTCGCTGGGCCTTTCCTGCGCTGATGGTGCTGGCGGTTTTTGTCGATTACCTAGTGATCAGCCGCAGCGGCATCAATTTCTGGACCCACTACTGCGTGTCGCCGGGCTACTGGTTCCTGCTGCCCGCGCATTTTGCCATGTGGATTGGCGGCGATCTGCTGGCGCGCCTTGCCAAGCGCAATGCCGGATGGGCATTAGCCGCGCTGGCGCCCACGCTGGTCGTTGCGGTGGCGCTTTGCCACCTATTTGCGCAGGGCGGGTTCTACTGGTTTAGCAGCAGCTGGTACGCCGAGGGCACGGCAGGCCCAACCTTTATGGGCTGGTGGAAAAACTACAGCGACTGGCTGCCGGCCTATCTCACCAGCGCCGCAATTTACGCTGGCGTAGCGGCAGCCGTGCACGCATGCGCCGGGCTGGCGCTGGGTAAGACCGTCGCTGCGGACAGCGGCAACGTGACAAAACGCCCCCGCTAACCCAACCGAGCACCTCAAACACGGCAATGGGCAATCGACTAACCAAGATTTACACGCGTACGGGTGACGACGGCCAGACCGGCCTCGGCGATGGCTCACGCGTCGCCAAGGACTCGGCCCGCGTCACCGCCTACGGCACGGTCGATGAAGCCAATTCGGCCATCGGCCTGGTGCTGAGCTGTGATCTGCCTGACGCCGTGCGCGAGTGCTTAGTGTCGGTGCAGCATCAGCTGTTCGACCTAGGTGGCGAGCTGTGCATTCCAGGCCATTCGGCGATTTCTGATATCGATATTACGCGCTTGGAAGACCAGCTCGACGGCTTCAACGCAGACCTGCCGCCGCTTAAGGATTTCATTCTGCCCGGCGGCGGCATGGCGGCTTCGCACTGCCATCTCGCGCGCACCATTTGTCGTCGCGCTGAACGCGAGGTCGTAACGCTGGCGCACCATGACGCTGTTCGTGGCGAAGCGATTCGCTACTTGAATCGGCTGTCAGATCTGTTGTTCGTGATCGCGCGCGTGCTGGCGCGTCACAGTGGCGCGGGCGAAGTACTTTGGCGGCATGAGCGCCGCCGACCCAACCTCACCGACTGACCCCATCCGTGCGGCTGTATACGCATTCGGCGTGCCTGCAGCACAGCGCAGGAAGCGGCCATCCGGAGTCGCCTGCGCGGCTGCATGCCGTGTTGGAGGCCATTGCTGACGCAGGCTTGCCGGGCATTGAATACGCTGAGGCACCTGTCGCCACGCGCCACCAGCTGTTGCGCGCGCACTCGGCGGCGCTGGTGTCAGCGGTGCTCGATGTGCCAACCCATGGCACGCGTCGTATCGATGCCGACACGGCGATGAATGAACACTCCGCCGAGGCCACGCTGCGCGCAGCAGGCGCCATGTGCGCAGCCGTCGATGGCGTCATGAATGCGGCGCTGGGCAGCGGATCTCGCCAAGCATTTTGCGCGGTGCGCCCACCTGGCCACCACGCCACCCGCGATCAGGCGAT
>JBBSIY010000038.1:0-15168 GCA_038257785.1 Lysobacterales bacterium | reverse complement strand
TCGACCACTTGAATCATGGCGCGGATCAGCGGCCGTGGCGTGTAGTACTCGCCGCCGTTGCGCCCGGCGTTGCCCATGTTTTTGATCTTGGCTTCGTAAAGATGCGAGAGCTCGTGCTTTTCGCTGTGGGTGCCGAAGCGCAGCTCATCCACGCGGTTGATCACGTCGCGCAGGTTGTAACCCGACTGGATGCGGTTTTTGATTTCGCCAAAGATCTCGCCAATCTTGTATTCCAGCGTCTGCGGGCCGCTGGCGCGGGCCTTGAAGCCCTGCAGATACGGAAACAGCCTGCCGTTGACTAACTCGATCAGATCAGGCCCTGACATCACCTTGTTGTGATCAAGCGCGCCGTCTTTGCTTTTCGGCGCGGCCCAGTGTTCCCACTGGTAGGCATCATCCAGCAGGAACACGTAAGGCTTTCCTTCAAGCTCAGCCTCCATTGCCCGGTCGCGCTCCAGCGCGTCGAGATACTTGAGGAACAGCAGCCAAGACGATTGCTCGGTGTAGTCCAGCTCGCTAGTGCAGCCGGCATCCTTGTGCAGGATGTCGTCGATATTCTTGAAGGTCTGTTCGAACATGCGTGCTTGTTGGTTTTTGCTGGCATCGATGCCGTCCACAGAAGATGGTAGACGAACATCGGCGTGATCAACGGCAGCGGCTCTAAGGGTTTCCGTTACCTTGCGCCGGCAAGTTGCCAGCGCGCTCAGTCGCGCGATGCGCGGCTGGCCGTTTTTCTTGTACCGTGAATGCCTGACTTTCAAAACAACTGGCCGCACACGTGTTTACCAAACTGCCGCGCTGGGTCGAGATTGGTGGCTTTTGGCTCGCTGCGATTGCTGGCGCGGTAAATGCCATCGGCCTGCTTGGGTTCAAGCATCAGGCGGTCTCGCATTTGACCGGCACGTCCACGCTGTTGGGATTGGCGCTAGTCAATCTGGACGTCGTTGAAGGCACGCATTTGATTTTGATTCTGGCTTCGTTTCTGCTGGGTGCGGCACTCAGCGGGGCCATCATCGACAATGCGGTGCTTCGTCTGGGACACCGCTACAGCATTGCGCTGCTGATTGAAGCTGGGCTTCTGCTGTTGGCGATGGTCGCGCTTAACCGGGGCTCAAACGCTGGCCATTTTCTTGCCTCAGCCGCGTGCGGCTTGCAGAACGGCATGGTCAGCACCTACAGCGGTGCCGTGATCCGCACCACCCACGTATCGGGACTGTTCACCGATCTCGGCACCATGCTCGGTGCACGTCTGCGCGGTCATCTGATTGATCGACGCAAGGCGTTTCTCAGCATCCTGCTCATCACTGGATTTATCCTCGGTGGTGCGTTGGGCGCAAAAGCGTTTCAGCATCTACAGTTCTATGCCCTCGCTATCCCCGCACTTGCCGCTGCCGCGCTTGCCTGCGTGTACTGGCTGTTTCGTCACCTGAAAACACGCGCCATTGTCCGATGACTGAATTGCCGATTGCCTTGACTATCCGACTGGATGACCTCTCGCATCCCGCGATTCATGCGCTGCTTGAAGAGCATCTAGACAGCATGCGTTCGATCTCGCCGCCAGACAGCGTGCACGCGCTCGATCTGGACGGGTTGCGCGCTGACGACATCACGTTTTGGTCGGCTTGGCAGGGCGACCAGCTGTTGGGATGTGCAGCGCTAAAGCAGCTGAGTCTGGTGCATGGCGAAATCAAATCAATGCGGATATCAGCCAGCCAGCGCCGAAAGGGCGTCGCGCGCGCGCTGTTGGAGCACATCGTCAATGTGGCGGGAACGCGCCAGTACGAATTGCTGAGTCTGGAAACCGGCTCTATGGCGGAGTTCATTCCTGCACGAACGCTTTACGCGAGCGTCGGGTTCACCTACTGCGGCCCATTCGCGAACTACGTCGAGGACTCGAACAGCACCTTTATGCACAGGCGTATATTGATGTCCAACGACCAACAGCAATAGCCGCCAAGGTCGACGTAAGGCCTACAGATATGATGACCGCAATACGCTACACAGCGCGCCGCCTGTCCACCCAGTTGGCCTTGGTGTCGCTGCTGGCGATTGCCGCTGCTCCAGCCCTCGCCGGAGGCACGGCCACCCAAACGCTGATCGTTGGACAACGCAGCTATACGCTGCCAAGCAACACGCCGATTCTGCTCGATGAACAGCCGGCAGTCCTTTCTGATCTTTTGGGGCGGCCCGCTGGTTTGCAGTTGCGCTGGCAAGCCGATGCTGTGCGCGGTGCTGCGGTGCCGGTCTTCAGCTACACGGTGATCGGGCCGGTTACTTCGATAGCGCCGCTTCAGGTGCTAGGCCAATCCCTGACGGTGACGGCCGATACGGTGATTGCGGGTGTTGATAATGTTGGCGAGCTGGCGGTCGGCATGCCTGTCGTCGTTGCCGGATTGGTGGATGCCAATGGCAGTGTCTACACGAGTCTGATCGAGGTGCGTGGCGCGCAGGGCAACCGCTTCTTGCTGGCCGGTCGCGTCGAAGAAGTGCTGCCGCAGCCGGGCCGGCTGCGTGTGGGTTCGCAATGGTTGATGCTAACGGCGGGCGTTGTTAGCGGCTGCGCAGCGGCATCCCCTGTGGTCGGTGAGCACGTCGAGATGCGCGCCGATGCCATCGTCGGTTTTCAACCAGGTGGTGACATCGATACGGTTACCGCGCTGACGTGCACCACGCTCGTTCCCTTTGGAACGCCAGGCGCGTCAGGCGCGATCGAAGGCGTTGTGTCGGCAGCCCTTTCGGGCACCCAGTTCGCGATCGGCGATCTGATCGTGACGCATGGCCCTGACACCGTGTTCGAGTTTGGCGGGCCGGACGACTTGGAGCCCGGCAATGCGGTCGGCATCGAAGGGACATTTGTCTCGATGACCGAACTGCTGGCAGATGGCATCGAGTTTGTTCGACCGGTTGTACGATTTGAGGCACCGATGACGCCGGCAGATACGACGCCAGGCGTTAGCCTACGACCGTTTGGCGTTGAGGTTTTTAGCAGCGCTCAGCTGCGTGACGACGACGACATCATGCTGAGTGGATTGAGTCAGCCAAGGCAAGTTAGGGTGCGGGGTTGGCTTGATGGTGTGGGCGTGGCGTACGCCACGCGTGTGCGTGATCGCGGCGCGCCAGATGCTGCCGATGTCGCGCTACGCGGGCCGATCTCCGCCATCGCAGACCCGCAGTTGACGGTGCAGGGCTTAACGGTCGATACCACCGGCGCGTTGTTGTTTGACGCTGACGAAATGCCGCTGACGCCAGCCGAACTCTTCGCGCAGGTTCGTCGCAATCAGGTCGTTGATGTCAGCGGCGCGCAGTGGAATGCGCAGACGCGCACGCTAAGCGGAGGCAGTGTGATCCTGCTTGGTTACGAACACACCGAGCCGGTGCCCGGCGATTTGCCGGCCGTATTGGCCGGCACGGTTCGTAGCTATCGCGGAACCGATGCGATATTCGGCGACGGGTTTGAAGTGACCGCCCCCTGACTCGCCGGGCTGAATCGCGCGAGTCTGTGCCGTTAAATTGTCAGAGTTCGACGAAGGCTTTGAAGCCGCCAAAGAACATGCGCTTACCGTCAAACGGCATGGACTTAGGATTCATCATCGGTGCGAGGCGCGGATCGGCCATGACCTTTTTGTTGATGCTGTCGCGCGCTTTGCGTGATGGATAGACGATGTAGGAAAACACCACGACTTCGCCTTCTTTGAGCTTGACGCTCTGCGGAAACGATGTCGACTTCCCTGGTTTGACGTCGTCGGCGATGCACTCGACATACTCAAGCGCGCCGTGTTCTTTCCACACCTTGCCGGCGAGCCTCGCCATTTTCTTGTAGTCGGCCATGTTGGCGATCGGAACCGGCAGAACGAAACCATCTACGTAGCGGGCCATGCGGTACTCCTAGTCAGATTGGGAACCGGTCGCAAGTTAATATTCAGCTGCTTGGCGAAGCGCATTTGCGGTTACGCCTGCCTGACGCACTGACGAGTGTTGCGCGAGCCGCCCTGCAGAGCAACCGCGTAGCGCTTACCAGGGCAAGCTTTGGCCTTTGGCGTGCCAAAAACTGCCGCTCTCCTCTAGTGTTAAGTCGTCGAGTCGCGTGGCGATGTTGGCGGCAGACTGCTCCGGCGATGTATCGCCGTTGCCCTCGGTCATGTCGGTGCGCACAAACCCCGGATGCAGCAAAAACACCGCCACACCGCGCGGCGCCAAATCCAGTGCAAGCGAGTGGCCGGCGGCGTTGACGGCGGCTTTTGACATGCGGTAGCCGTAGTAGCCGCCCGAGGTGTTGTCGGCTATCGACCCCATCCGACTGGTCAGGATGCCGACCTTTGCGCCCTTGCCCAGCCGCGGCAAGAGGCGATTGATCACCCGCAGCGGCGCGAGTGCGTTGACTTCAAACTGCCGACGGATGCGCGTTTCGGCATCCTCATCCAGTGCGTCGAACGCTTCGCGTGACAGCACACCGGCGCATACGACCAAGCGATCAAGCGTGACCTCGCTGAGTCGCTTACACAGCGCTATCAGGGCGTCGTTTGAGGTGACATCGATGCCGGTCTCGATCCGCACGCCGAGACCGTTCAGGTCTGGCGACGGCTCACGGCACGCCGCGATCACCCGGTCGCCGCGCGCCGCGTGGAAGTGGCAAAGGGCCAACCCAATGCCGCGATTAGCACCCACAATCAGTACATTCTGCATATGCGCTCCGAGCGGTAAAAGCGATTCCGGCAGATAGCCTATCCCGACCAGCGTTCATTGCAGGTAATCTGCGGGGGTCCTTCACATATTGATTTCGCATGCCGCGCGACTTGATCGCTAGCCTCCTGCAACACCCGCTTCGCGACGCCCTGTTGGTGTTTGACGCCGATGGCACGCTGCTGCGTCAAAACGACAGCGCGGCCGCAGTGTGTGCATCGGCCGTGTGGGACGGCCTCGAGCCGCGCCTGCGAGCCGCGATGCATCAGCTGTCTGAGGCGCCGCATCAGGCCAGCTGGACGAGTGATGACGTGATCAGCGGTCAACGGCTTGTGTTGCTGCCAGCGCGTGACGGCGAAGGCCGTTTGCTTGGGTTTTCGCTGTCGTGCGCCGTCAACCCCGATGCGGACTTAAATCCGGACGAGCGCGAACTGCTGCTTGATCGTGCCCAGCACATGGGCAGCATGGGCGTGTGGATTTGGCGGGTTGATCGCGATCGGTTTTGGATGTCGAACGGTGCCCAGGAAATATTCGGTCTTGATGCCGCGCAGTCGGATTTGCGCAACGGCGACCTTGGCCGATTTGTCGTTGATAGAGTGGCCCGTGCGCGCCTGCGCGACGGCGTAAATGCCGCTATCGAGCGCGGCGAACCCTACGAGCAAGAGTTCGACATTCAGCGCCCAAACGGCGTGCAGCGGCGCGTAGTGGCGCGAGGCGAAGCTTTGCGTGATCGCTACGGCAAGGTTGATCGGATTTTTGGCCTGCTGCAGGACGTTACCGAGCAGCGCCGCGCCGAAGAAATCGCTGGCCGTCGCAACGCCTTGCTGGATCGCATCGCGCGTATCGGACGCATCGGCGGCTGGGAGTACAACATCCTTACTGGCGAGCTTGACTGGACCGACGAGAACTACCGCATCCACGGAATCCCGGTCGGCACGCCAGTGTCTGTGCAGTCCACCAAGCACATGTACGAAGGACGCTCGCGCGAGATATTCGAATCGGCGGTGAGTCGCGTGATATCGGGCGAGCGCGATGAAGAGATCATCGAAGTTCAGTTCATCACGCCGGAAGAGGAGCGCGTCTGGCTCGCTATCCATGGTCAGCTTGAGCGGCGCGACGGCAAGCCGTATCGCATCACCGGCCACACGCGTGACATTACCGCTGAGCGCGAGGCGAACGAGCGCATTGAGCAGCTGGCGCATTACGACACGCTTACCGGCCTGCCCAATCGCTTTCAGTTTCGCGAAATGGCAACCCGCGCGATTACGCAAACATTGGCGACGAACGGCGGACTAGCGCTGCTGTTTCTTGATCTCGACCGCTTCAAGCTCGTCAACGACACGCTCGGTCACGAGGCCGGCGATCAGCTGCTGTTAGATGTCGCGGGGCGCATACGTGCAGTGGTGCGCACCGGCGACGTGGTGGCGCGCCAAAGTGGCGACGAGTTTTTGGTGCTACTGCGCGATATTGCGCGACCCGAAGATGCCGGACGCGTGGCAGCAAAAATAATTGAGGCCGTCGGTCAGCCTGTTCGTTTGCCAGACAGCGAAGCGCATGTCGGCTGCAGTATTGGCATTGCCGTATTGAGTGACGACAACGCTACCTTCGAATCGCTGCTGCGCGCGGCCGACACCGCGATGTACGCCGCGAAAGAAGCCGGCCGCAACAACTATCAGTTCTATAACGACGCGTATTTTCACCGTATGCAGCGGCGCGTGGTGCTCGAGCGTGAACTAAAGCAGGCGGTTGCCAAACACGAGCTTAGAGTGGTTTACCAGCCGACCATTGACTTGCGCGATGGCAAGGTGCGCGGGGTCGAGGCGCTGCTGCGCTGGCCGCGAGCTAATGGCGAATCGAGTTTGCCTACCGAGTTCATTCCCATCGCCGAAGACAGCGGCGAGATCATTCCGATTGGCCGCTGGGTAATGCGACAAGCCTGCAAACAGGCCAGTGAATGGCATGCGGCGGGCATACATTTCGACCGCATGGCGGTCAACGTGTCGGCTATTCAGCTGCGTGATCCACAGTTTGCCGCCAGCGTGCTGGACGCCTGCGAGACATATGGTTGGCCACCCGCTCGGCTTGAGTTGGAGCTGACCGAATCGGCGCTAATGCGCGACTCAGAATCGCTGCGCCGCGCGTTTGCGCTGTTCGAAGCGCACGGGATTGGTCTGTCGGTGGACGACTTCGGCACCGGCTTCTCAAACCTGCACTATCTGCACCGTTTTCCAGTCAAGCATCTGAAGATCGACCGCAGCTTTGTGCTTGAGCTGCTCAACGACCGCCCGCTAGAGCGTCTTTCGCAGGCGATAGTAGGCCTCGGTCACGCGCTCGGTTTGCGGGTGATCGCCGAAGGTGTTGAGACCGAAGAAGTGGCCACCCGCCTACGCTCGCTACAGTGCGACGAGGCGCAGGGTTTTTTGTTTGCACGGCCAATGACCGGCGACGCGCTCGCTGAGTGGATGATCGAGCGCGCGGGTTAGCTCGTGGGCTGCGTTCGCCGGATCGACTAGCGGCGTGGATTAAACAGCGCAGCGTCCAAGATCGACCACAGGTGGATGATCCAGCCCAGCAGAATCAGCCACAGCAGTGCAGCCAAAACGAACTGCACAATCGCCATCAACAGGCGACCCTGCACCAGCTGCCCAAGGCCAGGAATAAAAAAACTGCATAGCGCAGCAATCACGTTGCCGCCGCTGCCTTGACCTCTGCTCATGATCCGGGTCTCCTCGCTAAAAGTTCTGTAGACCAGACGCTGAAGATCTTGCCTTGTGACAGCGTGGTGCCTCTCGCGCGCTAGCCTGCGGTCCAGTTGGTTGACTCCTTGAGCCCCACTAGCCGCATCTTGAGCCCCACTAACCGCATCGTCATTGCGAAGCGCCGCAGGCGCTGTGGCAATCCAGCTCTATTGCTTTTCCGCTTTGTAGTTTGGCTTGTCGCGGGGTTTCGAGCCCTGCTGAGGCCGACGAAACGCTGCGAGGAGCTGAAATACGGCGTAGTAAAGCAGAAACTGGATTGCCACGGCCGATGAAGCCGGCCTCGCAAAGACGACCGTCCATAGTGACGATCCAAGGCACTGCCTGCCGTTCCGACAGGAACAGAACGCTCGCAATGACGATTCGTGGGCGGTTGGCTCACGGCTCCACCTAAGACTTTTTTGGACGTAGGCCGGTGTGCACCGCTCACTGGCAATCTTTCTGAAGCAAAAATCTCGCACCGCTGGCTCGTTACCCGCCGCACCCGCTACCCTTTGTCCATGACTTGGTCGCGACGCCTCCTGCAATTTCCTGCGCTAACGCGATTGTTCGCGCGGGTGCCCGCTGAACGGCGAGATCAACTTGATCGCTACTGGCGACTGATGCGCGCCGACCGACCGATTGGCTGGTTGCTGCTGCTGTGGCCCACGTGGTGGGGTTTGTGGATTGCGGCAGAAGGCGTGCCGCCTCTAGGCACTTTGGCGATCTTCAGCGCCGGCGTCTGGCTGATGCGTTCGGCCGGCTGCATCATTAACGACTACGCGGATCGCTGGCTTGACCCTCACGTCGAGCGCACCCGTACGCGTCCGCTGGCCACAGGTGAAGTCAGTTCGCGCGAGGCGCTGCTGCTATTTGCAGCGCTGTGCCTGATCGCCTTCGGCTTGGTGCTGCTGACCAATCGTCTGACCGTCATGCTCAGCGTCGTTGGCGTTCTTCTCGCCGCCAGCTATCCGTATCTGAAGCGCTACACGTGGTTTCCCCAGGTGTATTTGGGCGTTGCGTTTGGCTGGTCTATCCCAATGGCGTTCGCTGCCGTGCGCGGTGAGGTGCCGCCGATTGCCTGGCTCGCCTTTATCGCCAACGTCTTGTGGTCAACCGCCTACGACACCTGGTACGCGATGGTGGATCGCGACGACGACATCCGCTTGGGCGCGCGTTCAACCGCCATACTTTTTGGCGAGCTGGATCTGCTGTTTCAGGGCGTGCTCTACGCCAGCTTTATCGTCGCGCTGATCATGCTGGGACAGCGCGCTCAATTGAGCATGCCGTACTACGTCAGCGTATTTGTAGCGGCAGTGCTTATTGCGTGGCAGTTCTGGCGTGCGCGCACAAGGTCGCGCGATGGCTGCTTTGCCGCGTTCCTCAACAATCACTGGGTCGGTCTGGTGGTGTTTTTTGGCGTTGCCATGGGCTACTACTGGAAATAGCGGTCGGCAGGTAGCGGGCGCGCTCCTCAGGCCACTCGCGCAGCCGCCAGCACGCGTACTTCGCGGGCACCTGCACGCAGCAGGGTGCGTGAGGCTTCCGCAATCGTCGCGCCCGTCGTCACCACGTCATCCATCAATAGCACGCATTGATCGCGCACTTGTTTGGCGTCGGCGACAAACGCCTCGCGTAAATTTCGCCGCCGCGCCGACGCGTCGAGACCGGTCTGCGCCAGCGTCGGGCGCTGCCTCTGAAGCGCATCGATACTGACTGCAATTCCTCGACTTTCCGCCAGCGGTCGCAGCAGCTCCCACGCTTGGTTGTAGCCGCGTTCGCGCAGGCGCTTGCGATGCAGCGGAACAGGCACAGCCAGCGTCACATTGGTCAGCAGCGCCGATACGCCGTCCGCCTGATCGATCAGATTCGTCAGCAGCCGCCCCGCCGACAGCTGCTGACCAAACTTCAGCGCCGTCAGCAGGTGATCGACCGGCTCGGCATAGCGCAGTGGCGCCAGCGCCATGCTCGGCTGAGGTGGCCTGCGCAAGCATCGCCCACAGGCTGCGGCGCTCACCGCAATCGGCAGCGCGCACCGCGGACACGCGCAAAGATTCCACGGCAGCGCCGCATGACATGGCGGGCACAATGCCGCGCCCGACGTCGACTCCCCACATGCAAGGCAGGGCGAGGGCAGCTGGTTCAGCGCGCTGGCGATGAATCGACGGATGCCCGAATGATGGGTCGGCGTGAGGCTCACCGGCTCACTTTAGATCGAATTCGATCCTCAAAGTGAAGCCCGATTCAGCCGCCAAGCTCAGCTGCCAGCTACGCTATGCGGATGAATACACTTCGTTGGGTTGTTCTTGCGTTAATTCTTTTCGCGCTGCCGGCGGCGGCGATTGAACGTTTTGAGGGCGAGCTGCCCGAGGCCTTGGGTAAATACGCCATCGATGTCCCCGACGGCTGGGTGGCTGGCGGTAGGCTGATTGTCTACAACCATGGATTTTCGATGCGCTTTCCGGCGCAGGTGGATCAGGTCGACACCGCGCCGAACGGCGCATTCCGCGACTACTTTCTTCAGCGTGGTTACGCCTTGGCGGCGGCAAGCTATTCGACACGCGGCTGGGCAATGTTCGACATCGACCGCGTGCAGACGGCGCTGCTGGCTGAGTTTCGTCTGCGCGCGGCTGGGCCAGGTGAAATCCTGGTGTTCGGTGGTTCGCTCGGCGGTTTGGTAGCGATGAAAACGGCAGAGTCGTACATCGCAGCCGGTGAGCCGGTGTCCGGCGTGCTGTCGCTCTGTCCGCCGCTGGCGGGCGCGCGAGCTTGGGATTTCGCGGTCGATACGCGGCTGCTGTTTGACGCGGTTTGCGAGTCAAACCCGCTGCCCAGCGGCAGCGAGGCGCTGCCATGGGTGCTCGACTACTCGGCTATTCCGCCGAACCTCGGCGACCTCACCGACGGCGCGACGCTAGAAAGTGCGCTGCCGACCGCCAACCGCATTCGTCAGTGCATGGGTTTCTATCAGCCCAGTTTTTTTGACACGACGGCGCAGCTGCAGCGTCGCGCTCAGCTCAAGGCCTTGCTGGGCATCAGCAGCGATGATTTCTTGCTGACCAATATTGCCTACGCGATTTATCCGCTGGCGGACTTGATTCAAGCGCCGGAGAAACTAGCCGGCTTCAACGCCTTCGACAACCGCTTCGTCAACTACGGCGACAGTGAGATTAACGCGCGGATTCTGCGCGTCACCGGCGATCCGCTGGCGGCGACCAAGATGCGTGCAACCTCGAACTTGCGAGGTCACTACGGCAGTGCGCGCGTGCTGGTGCTGCATACCGATCGCGACGAGCTTGTCATTCCCGAACACGTTGAAGCGCTGGCCGATTTGGCGCTGCCGCGCGATCAGCTGAGCGTCGCTTTGATCAAGCAGTCTGCGCCGGCGCACTGCGATTTTTCGCCAGCTGAGATCCAATCTGGATTCGAGTCATTACGTGCGTGGATTGATAGCGGCGAACGCCCCGATACCGAATCGCTGGACGCTAAGTGCGAAACGCTACGCGGCACGTCGAGTGATCGCTGCGGCTTCGATTCGACGATTACCTTGGCGAGTCTCGACGAGCGCATTCGCCCGCGGCAGTTAGAGCGACGCGGCATTTCGCCGTGGCACAGCGGCAGCTGGTTTGATCCCACGTTTAACGGCGAAGGCCTGTTGATCGAAATCATTAACGATGGTCGTGACGCCGTGGTCGGCTGGTATACGTATCCGCCTGCCGGCGCCGAGGGTGAGCAGCGGTGGATTGCGGGGCTTGGTCGCGTCACCGAAGACGGTATTCATGTGGCATCGGCGGCGGAGTATCGCGGCGCGCGCTTCGGTGATTTCAACGCCGCCGATATTCAGGCCGTGCCATGGGGCGAACTGACGCTCGCGTTCGGCGCCTGCGACCAGCCGCCACCGGCGGGGCAATCCGTTGCGGCGGGTCAACTGCGTCTGCGCTATCGCGGGCCAAGCGCGTACGGTGCGGGCGAGCGCACGCTTGATCCACTGACGCAAAACGCGGTGACGTATCCGCTGTGCACCGAGGTTGGCATTCCGCCGCTGCCTGAGCCGAGCAGTCGCTATGCCGGCAGCTGGTTCCGCACCGGCGCAGCCGGCGATGGCTGGGTGCTGCAGATCGGCGCAGACCGGCGCGCAGTGGTCGGCTGGTACACCTTCGATCCACAGGGCAATGCGGCGTGGCTGCTCGGAACTGGCGTATTCGACTCCGCCACGCGCAGCGTCCAGCTCAGCATGCAGCGCACCCGCGGCGCGCGCGTTGGCAGCGCGGTTGTTCCGGGTGACGTGCAGCGCATCAGCTGGGGAGAGCTTCGTCTGAGCTTCGACAGCTGCAACAGCGGCCGTGCCGAATGGACAGCACAAGAGTCTGGCTGGAGCAGCGGCAGCGAAGCCATCACGCGTCTGACGCGCGTCGATGGCACGCCAGACTGCGAGTAGCGCTTAGGCGCGACTGGATCGATGCCGATTAACGACGTCGCCACGAGTTGCTAAGCAGCGTTCAATGACGGTTTGGTAGCGCTTATTTTCTGCTTCCGCCGCGCCACTGCTGTCGACTAGCGAGGCGCATAAATTGGCGCAGGCGATGGGCGCGGCAAGCTGTTGCGCATAGGTAGGCAGCAAATGTTGCGTGCCGTTGTTGATGTCCGCCATTAGGCCAGGACTGAGAATGCCCACGTTGTTGAACAGCGGAAACGGCAGGATGTCATGCAGCTGCGTAAGGAACCGCGTTCCGGCATCAAGCTTGCCAATCTGCGGCTGCGCGCGCGCATTCTGCTCACAGGCATCGATGAAGAAGTCGAGGTAGGCATTGCCTTTGACGAACACGCTAATCGAGTTGTTCACCCGATGCGTGTAGGCCGGTCGATTGGACGCGTCGAGCCACGTCCAAATCTCGTGACAAAAGGCGAACTGGCTGTGCACATCAATGCGCAACGCTTCAGGGGCGAACACCAGCAGGTCGGCATCGACCCACACCGTCCTCTCAATCCCCTGATCAAGCAGCTCGCGCGCAACCTTAAGACGGGCAAGGTCGGTGATCGGGCAGATGTGCGACGACTTTTGTTTGAACCAATCGGGGACGTAGTCAAACAGACGGTCGTCAATAAACCGATATTCAAAGCCGCTCGCGTTCGCCCACGCTTGAACCGACTGCATGCAGGCAGTCAGCCAAGGCGCCACATCGTGCCTGCGATACGACTGAAAAACGACGGTACGCACAACAGACCGCGTAGCTGAGCTTAGTCGCCTTTAACCGGAAAGGTCTCGGCGTCGCCTGCAGCTGGCGACGGCGTCGGCGCGCTCGCGGCGGGTGCGGCTGTCTTGCTGCGGCAGGCATAGGCGGTGAAACGCTGCTCGCCGTAAAGCGGTTCCTCAGCGGCGCGTACGGTGTCCGCCGACATGTCACGGGCCTCATTGCGCGCCATCGTCTCCAGCTCATCGCGGACCTTCAGCGCGTTGCGCTCGATGAACGCCACGTTGTGCTTGACCGATACAGTGATCTCGCCACGCCTCTCGCAATAGCTCAGATCTTCTTCCTCACGCGCTACACGCGTGGCTTTGCCTTCGGGCTCTAGCTTCACCCAGGTGCAGGCCCCAAGCGACGTGAGCGTAAGGATGACGAGCAGGCTGCTGCGGATCATGGTGGCTCCAGAAGAGTGAAAAGCAATGAATAATCGAAACAGACTGCGCGATTGTTACTGTCCGCGACCTGCGCGTCGATGAACGGCGTTGTTGCGAGGGCTTGTCATGGTCGCATTGTTGCGGCTCCACACACGACGTGCATCGGTGCTGCGCTAAGCTCAACGCTCATCTAGCTAGGCGCCGTCCATGCACCAGTCCAGTTTCCGCCCAATCTTGATTTTGCTGCTCGCGTGCAGCGCTTGCTCGGTCGGCGCGCAAACGCGCGGCTACGTTGGCGAAGCCAAATCGCTCGATGGCAAGCCGCTGTATGAAGAACATCATCTGGTGCGCTTCAAGGATGACCAGCCCGAGGCGCGCCTAGTCACCTATCGCTGCCCAGACGGCAAAGCCTTCGCCCGCAAGCTGGTCGAATACGGCACACCGTTGTTCGCGCCCACGTTTAGATTGGAAGACTCGCGCGTCGGCTACGTCGAGGGTTTCAAGGATGGTGCGGCCATCGTTAAGCGGGGCAAAGACGCCAAGCAGGAGCAGGAAAGCATTAGTGCCGGTAACAATCTTGTTGTCGATGCCGGCTTCGACGAATTTGTGCGCGCGCACTGGGACGAGCTTCAGGCGGGCAAAAGCCTGAGCCTAGAATTTTTGGTGCCCAGCCGCATGAGCGCCTACAAGTTCAAGCTGCGCAAGGTGCGCAGCGAGACAATGTTCGACCAGCCGGCAACCGTTTACGAGCTAGCCGTCAGCGGCCTGCTGGGCTGGTTTGCCGATCCGCTAGAGGCCGGCTACCGCGATTCCGACCGCCGCTTGATGCACTTCAAAGGGCTGACCAACATTCGCGAGACCTTGGACAGCAATCTCACCGCGCAGATTCGCTTTCCACCAGCGCGCGAGCAGGAAGACCTGGCCGAGGACGCTTGGGAGACGGCGGAAAGCGAGTCGCTTGCCAGCTGCAGCCTCGGCACGTAGACGACGGGCGTGCCGCGAAAAGGCAGACGCTGATACAACCGCGAGCGGCGTGCATCGAGGCGAGATTCCGCCTAGCATCCGCCGATGCACGTCATTCTCTATCAGCCAGAAATTCCGCCCAACACCGGCAACGTCATTCGTCTGTGCGCCAATACCGGCGCGCAGCTGCATCTCATCCGCCCGATGGGGTTTGAACTCGACAACTCGCGCATGAAGCGCGCTGGGCTCGACTACCACGAGTTCGCCGAGATGCTGGTTCACGACTCGCTGGATGCCTGCATGGAGGAGCTGCCCGAGTCGCGCCTGTTCGCGCTGTCCACTCGCAGCGCTACGCGTTTTGATCAACCCGCCTATCGCGATAGCGACGCGTTTGTGTTCGGCCCCGAAACCCGCGGCCTGCCGCAAACGCTGCTGGATTCGCTACCGCCCGAGCAGCGCCTGCGCTTGCCGATGCGCCCCAACAATCGCAGCCTCAATCTCTCCAACGCGGTTGCGGTAGTGGTGTTTGAAGCGTGGCGGCAGCTGGGGTTTGCGGGTAGCTGATGGAGAGTGGTTCAGCCAGGCAGCATTTGACTGTCTCCTGTAGCACGGATGCAGCGCAGCGAAACCCGAGAACTTTTGATCATCGAAGGCCAAGAATCTTGGCTACGATTTTCGGCTTGCGACAAGAAACCCACTAATTGCTGACGGCCAGTTTGTTCTCAGCCGGCCTGAGACCGGCGCAGCAGTATCGATCCGGCGCCAAGCATGAGGATCAGCAGCATTGCCATCGCAACGACCCCACCGCTGGGAATCAACAGCGCTGGCGGATTTCCGACTGCAACTTCGATCCGCCCTGTGTTGTTGTTGCCTGCGACCGGGTCGGCAGTGCTGCTGACGGTGGCCGCGCTGCCAATAGGTCCGGTTACATCAGTCCGAACTTGACCAGTGATCGTGAACGTCACGCTGCCAACACTCAGGCTCGGTGTTGAGCAGGAATATGCGGCAGGCGGGTTTGGAAAAATGGGTTGCGGTACCAGAAAGGTGCATGTCCAACCGGGTGGCGGAGTAAGCAGAAAGGCCGTTGTTCCAGGCACGAAGGGCACGACGCCGGATTCCGGGTTGGCCACTCCGGGAAGTCCCACAATCATGCTTGGGTTGATAGCCGCG
>JBBSIY010000037.1:0-15244 GCA_038257785.1 Lysobacterales bacterium | reverse complement strand
CCAGTCTGCGTGCGTCATTGGGCGACCGTTTGCAACAGTTGACAGTGTTTGACCGATACGTTGGACCGGGCTTGGAAATTGCTTGCAAGAGCCTCGCTATAGGCTTGATTTTGCAGGACGTATCGCGCACCCTTACCGACGAAGATGCCGATCAAGCAGTGGCTGCAGCACTCATAGCGCTGGCACGTGATTGTGACGCCAAACTACGCGGGTAAGTGTCGCTGCAGCGGCCGAATAGGGGGATTGGATGGCGATGACCAAGGCCGAGCTGGCCGGGCGACTGTTTGAGGACGTGGGCCTCAACAAGCGTGAAGCGAAAGAGTTCGTGGACGCGTTCTTCGACGCCTTACGCGGCGCGCTGGAGCGCGGAAATCAGGTAAAGCTGTCGGGTTTCGGCAACTTCGATTTGCGCCGAAAAAATCAGCGTCCCGGTCGTAACCCGAAAACCGGCAAAGAAATCCCAATTTCTGCGCGCACCGTGGTCACGTTTAGACCGGGCCAGAAGCTGAAAGAGCGTGTGGAGGCCTATGCTGGATCCGGGCAGTAATTCCGAACTCCCGGCGATCCCGGCCAAGCGCTACTTCACCATCGGTGAAGTCAGCGAGCTGTGTGAGGTTAAGCCACACGTGTTGCGCTACTGGGAAACAGAGTTCCCCAGCCTCAAGCCCGTCAAGCGACGCGGCAATCGCCGCTACTATCAGCGTCATGACGTGCTGACCATTCGGCAGATTCGGTCGCTGCTCTATGAGCAGGGATTCACCATTACCGGCGCGCGCCAGCGACTGGAGGGTGAGCCGGGAAAGGCTGAGGCCACCTTGAGCCTGCAAATCATTAAGCAGGTTCGGCAGGAGCTTGAGGACGTGTTGCAGCTGCTAAGGCGCTGATCGTAGGCAGTGGCCGACACCGGGTCGTTGGCGCGCGACGGCTTCTCACCGGCCTAGGACACACGCGGCTACAACATCACGCTTTGTTGAAGCCAAGTCGCAGCAACCTGCGCGCGCATCGGCCACGCTGACAGCAGAGACCGATCAGGTTGCGCTTGCGCAGACAGCAACGCGCTACCGCCCCTCGCCATTGCGCTGCATGCGGCGGCGCGGCACAGTGAAACCCCTTCTCGACGCTGTGAACCTTTGTGACCACCGAGATTCCCGTTTGGCGTCGCGCCGTATTGAAGATCGGCAG
Organism: Lysobacterales bacterium; assembly: GCA_038257785.1. Taxonomy (GTDB): domain Bacteria; phylum Pseudomonadota; class Gammaproteobacteria; order Xanthomonadales; family Xanthomonadaceae; genus JANNWF01. Next base: position 14,062 of record JBBSIY010000037.1, on the reverse strand, counting down.
CAGCTTGATCGCGCCCGGCGGCGACGCCCTCTCGACGCGCCACCTCCTAGATATCGCGCGATTTATTGAACGCGCTCGTGGCAGCAAGCGTGAAGTCGTGGTGGTATCTAGCGGCGCGGTCGCCGCAGGACGAGCGGCTCTGCGCGCGCGCGGCCAGACTGCGCCCGAGGGCATCGGCGGACGCCAAGCGCTAGCGGCGCTAGGCCAAGCTGAACTGATGCGCTTCTGGGCACGATTCTTCGACTTCCCAGTTGCCCAGCTGCTGCTGACCCAAGACGACGTTACCGACCGTAGACGCTTCCTAAACGCCCGTAACACGCTGCGCGGCCTGCGCGCGGCTGACGTGCTGCCGATCATCAATGAGAACGATTCGGTGGCCGTCGATGAGCTGCGCTTGGGCGATAACGACACCCTCGCCGCTCACGTCGCAGCACTGGTAGAAGCAGACCTTCTTTTCCTATGCACTGACGTTGATGGTCTTTACGACCGCGATCCGCGCACGCATCCCGATGCGGTTCGACTGCGCCGCATCGAAGCAATTGACGAAACCGTCATGTCACTGGCGGGTGATGCCGGCAGCGCGATCGGCACCGGCGGAATGCGCACCAAGCTGACTGCCGCGCGTCGCGCGGCGGAAGCCGGCATTGGCACCGTGATTTTGGACGGTCGTGGCGACTCTGCCCTCAGCGACTTGCTGCTCGCGCGCAATCCCGGCACGTTTATTTTGCCCTCCCAACAGCGCCGCGCCGCGCGCAAGCACTGGATGCTGCACGCGCTACCGACCAGCGGCGTACTGCATGTCGATCTGGGTGCCGGCGCTGCGCTCTCCGGTGCTGGCGCTTCGCTTTTGCCACGCGGCATCGTCAACAGCGAAGGCAGTTTTGAAGTCGGCGACGCGGTGGAGATTCACTGCGATGGTCGCGCCATCGGCAAGGGCATCGTGCAGTACCGCTCGGCGGAGCTGGTCAAAATTCGCGGACGGCACAGCCGCGAGATCGCTGAGCTGCTCGGCGAATGCCCCTCAGAGTCTGTCGTACACCGCGACGATCTGGTGCTGCTGTGAGCATTCGCTCGCTACTGGCGCAAAGCTGGTTAAGACGGGCGCGTGGCGCTGCTTGAACTAGCCTACTTTGGTCGCCTTGAGCACCTCCATAGAAGCGAGACGTCCGCAGAACTAGCCCACTATCGCCAGCCTAGCAAGGTTTAAATGGCAGGCGCGCTGGGTGCCGCTTGAACGCCTCCGCGCCGAGACTTCCAGCGCAGCGCCGGCTTTTCTATCCAGTGCCATGAAGCAACCGCAAACACGGCTGTGATGGTTAGCGAGACGACAAAAAAACGGTATGGCCCTAGCGTCGGCCACAGGCTGCTGAGCATCTGTTGGATCGGGTAGCCCCATAAAAATAGGCCGTAGCTGTAGTCGCCCGGCAGCCTGAGTTTCGGCAGCGCCGCACCGTAGGCGAAGTACAGCACCGCCGATGCAATCAAAAGCGCATAGACGAGGTGAGCGGCCGGGGTGAAGCGGAAGAAGTAAACCAGCAGAATCGAAACCAGCAGCGGCAGCGCGCTAATCTGTATCTGATGTGCGTAAAAGCGAACAAGCATGCCTAGCGCGTACATTGCGGCCGCATTGAAAGCGAACGCGTCAGCGGACATCAGGGCACCCTTGGTAAGCAGATACGCGAGAAACGTAATCGCCAGAATCGCGCCCCACCACCACCGGCGATAGGCGAGCAGCAGAATTCCGGCCGCGCTAAAAAAGTAAAGTTTGACCTCATCAAACAGCGACCAAAGCGAGCCATTGAGGGCGCTGTTCTTGTGATCAATGAAGGTTGCCGGCAGCGTCCATGACGCGGGGAAGTCTGGGCAAAGATCGAAGCAGGCGACTGACAGAAAATAGCGACGTGTCTCCGCATGGCTGACGAATTCAGTCCATCCCAGCTGACTGAAAAACGGCGCCATCAAAAGGGTCGTTATCAGCAGCATCACTAGAAATGCCGGCAGCACACGCAGTGCGCGCGACTTGAGAAACTGGCCTAGATGCGGCCGCCGCAGCAGGCTGTTGGTAATCAGCATGCCGGAGACAAAGAAAAACACCTCGACCGCAATCGAACCCGAATACGTGCCTGGCAGAATTTGCGATATCGGTGCCGGCACGCCTGAATGTCCGAACATAGACAGCGCAAAGCTATGGCCAAAGATCACCCCCACGGCAGCAAGCAGGCGAATCAACTCAAGGTTGTCGGGCGTTCCAATCAAGTCAACCAAGGTATTTGATGATCGCATTTCGCTCAGACGATTGGCGCTGGGTCAGGCAGGCTAAACCATCGCGCCCTTCGCGTGCGGAGGCTCGGGCAATGTGCATGGACGTGGTACCGAAGCCGTGCAGCTTGCGGCCCTCGACCGACGTCACAGCTATACAAACAATACAGCTTTTTCAATGTGTTGGATGCGCAAAACCGTCGTTCAGAGATGCTGGCACACGGGTTGCTGGAGCTCCATCAGTTTCCCTGATGGAGAAGACATTATGAAAAGCCCTCTTATCCTCTGCGCCGCGATGGCCTTTGCCTTGAGCGCTTGTGCGACTGGCCCCGGCTACAACAACAGCCGTGGCTATGACTCGCAACGCTCGAACAAGAACAACAACAACAACAACTACTACAGCGCCCGCTGCAACACCTGTGGCTATGTAGAACGTATCGAAGTCGCCAGCCGCGGCAGCGTTGGCAATTCCGGAGCGGGTGCAGTCGCCGGCGCGATCATTGGCGGCGTTCTCGGCAACCAAGTCGGCAGTGGCGACGGCAGAAAAGCGGCGACCGTAGCCGGCGCAATTGCCGGTGGCGTGGCCGGTAATCGCATCGAGCGAAACTCGCGCGACCGCGACGTGTATCACCTGTTCGTGCGCATGGACGACGGCCGCAGGGTAGTTGTTGAGCAGACCAATTTACGCGGCGTGCGCGAAGGTACGCGAGTGCAGGTCAACGGCGGCAGCGTACGCGGGATCTAAGCGGAGCGCGCCTAACCCGGATGTCAAGGCTTTGAGCGGTAGTAGGTCCGTTTGATTACAAAGGTGGGTTGGGCCGTAGCCGCCGACTTTCGGTTGTGCTGCGGCCCGCCCGTACAGCAACGCTTTTCCGATAGCCACGTGGAGTCGTCTGCCATGAATATTCAATCCGTTATGACCGCCAATCCCGCGTGCTGCGTAGCTTCAACACCGCTACACGACGTGGCCAGACTGATGGTGGAGCACGACTGCGGCGAGATACCCGTCGTTGACGAAAATCATCTTCCGATTGGCGTCATCACAGATCGCGATATAACCGTTCGCACAGTCGCGCAGGGAATCGATCCGACCCAACATCCCGCCGGCCACTACATGACCTCGCCCTGCGTCACTATCAGCGTCGAACGCAGCCTTGAGGCCTGTTGCGAGCTCATGGAAGTTCTCCAAGTTAGGCGGATCCCCGTGGTCGACAAAGCCGGAAAACTTTGCGGCATCGTCTCGCTTGCCGATGTCGCTGAGTACGCCGAACGCGAGGTGATCGTCGACGTTCTGAAAGAAGTCTCGGAGCCGTCGCTGGAGTTAGTCAGCTAGTAGAAGTGGCTCGAACGCTATCACCGGATGATCGGCGAGCTCTGGTTCGCTGCTCTATCCACTGTTTGGGGCTCGCTGATCGAGTAGCGGCTAAGCGGGTTGGTTTTGGCTTGTGAGCGTCAAACAACTCGCACCGCGCCGCCCTTGCTGCGGCCATGCGCCTTTTCCTGAATCCTGAACCCAGCGCACTCCCTCTGCTCGAGCCCGCAGCAGTCGGGCAGTCGCTGCGAATTCCGCTTTCGCGTGTTCAGCCTGAACATCCACGGCGGACGTTCTCGACGCTCATGGCAAACGGCTAAGCCAGAGCGCGACTGCTCGATAGTCCGCCTTCTCAACCAAGGCCAAGCTGGCACCGATGGCAGTTGGCGGGTGATAGCGTCGGCCGGCTTCGATGGCTATGAACTGCTGTTCGATATAGCCGGGCCGCTGACCAGCGAGGCGTGGAATCACGTCACCGCCCAAAAACGCGGGGCCGTGGCAGGCGGCGCAGGAGAAATGCTCGACCACTGCTTGTCCTCGCTTCAAGAGTTCGCCATCTTCAGCCTCCACCTTTGGCCATGAAACCCAAGGCCGGCTCGAGATAACGGCAACCTTGCGCGCAACGCCTTTGTCGCTGAGCCCACGCGCAAGCGCATCCATCGGAAACGACTCGCGATGGCGCTCACGAAAGCGCTCTAGCTGCGCTTTCAAATACGCCGCGTGCTGGCCTTCGATCAGCGGCACCTCGCCAAGCCGCGTGCTGACTTGGTGACAGTCTAGGCACGGTACCAACTCAGCTTCTTCGGCAAGTGCCGCCGGCGAGAGCGCAAGAGCAAGTGCAATCAAGATCAAGCGTTGGAACATTGAAGCCCCCGTTCAGTTGAGTGGACAGCACCAAACGCGATCAACGGAGCCGCCTCGTCCGGAATTTCCGATCAGATTAAACAAGCTACATCCTATCGACCCAGATCAGTGAATCTTGATCGGCTCATTCATGCCTGGTAACTGGCAGGCAACACCGCGTTCTTTGAGCACGGCTTGCAGCGCCCGCATGCCACGCTCAACCTCGCCGTGAACGATAAACACTTTGCGGCGCTTGTGCTTGCCGAGCCATGCTAGGAGGGTAGGTTGATCGGCGTGAGCCGAGAAGCCGTTGATGGTCCAAATTTGCGCGCGCACCTCAATGTCTTCGCGGAATATCTTGACACGCGCGTTGCCGTCAACAATTCGTCGTGCAAGCGTGCCTTCGGCGGCGTAGCCGACGAAAACGACGCTGCTACGATCACGGCCCAAATGATGCAGAAGATGGTGGCGGACGCGGCCGCCGTTGCACATGCCCGAACCGGCTAGGATCACCGCTCCGCTTTCAATGCTGTTGATTGCGATTGACTGGCTGGTTTCGCGCGTGAAATGCAGCCCAGGCATATCGAAGGGGTCGCCATGCTGCAGCTCTTGAAGGAACTCGTCGTCATAGCATTCCGGGTGCTTGCGGAAAATTTCAGTCGCTGAAATGGCCATCGGTGAGTCAAGAAAAATTCTTAGCTGCGCTGGCAGCGCGCCGGTTCGCAGACCGACATGAAGGTAGTAAAGAACTTCTTGTGTTCGCTCGAGCGCGAAAGTTGGGATGATGACGTTTCCGCGGCGGGCGAAGGTCTCGCGAATGGCTTGATATAGCTCTTCCACCGAATCCGGCACAGTGCGATGCGGGCGGTCGCCGTAGGTGCTCTCCATCACTATGTAATCAGCGGCAGGCGCAAGCGAGGGATCGCGCACAATTGGCCTGCCCGGATTGCCTAAGTCACCAGAAAACACGATTTTTCGCCGCACACTGCCATCGTTAACGTCGAGCAGAATGCTGGCCGAGCCGAGAATGTGGCCGGCATCAAGAAAGCAAGCGCTCATGCCATCGGTGACCTCCACTTGCTGGTCATAGGCGACGTCGTCAGAAAACAAATCCAAGGCCTGTAGCGCATCATTGACGGTGAATAGAGGCGGCTCAATCACCTCGCCCTTTTGGAGCCGCCGTGCCGCTCGTCGAGCCTCTTCTTCCTGCAATCCAGCGGCGTCGAGCAGAATAATGCGAGCCAACTCACGGGTCGCTGCCGTGGCAATGATGCGCCCTCGGAAGCCATGTCGAACCAGCAGCGGAATGCGTCCGCAATGATCAAGGTGCGCATGGGTCAGCAGCACGGCATCAACGCTGGACGGGTCAAATTCAAACCCTTCACCGTTGGCGCGTTCGACCTCGGGGCTACCCTGAAACATGCCGCAGTCAATTAGCACCTTGCGCTCGTTGCAGGTGACTAGATGACATGATCCCGTCACCTGTTTCGCCGCACCGTGACAGCTGTAGACGATCATTTTCGCTCGCTACTCCCTGCTGGCCGAATTCAACGGTCTTCAAGCATCTGCCCTTTACGATGCGACTGCCGAGGGCGCAAAGGCAAGCGACGCAGTCACACATCGCGCAGATTCAAACTTCGCGCTGGTACGCGCGCGCCGGCCGAAGCCAGCCGTCTGCGCAGGGGCAACCGTCACAGCACACGGGAGAAAAAATTGAGCGTTCGGTCGAGCGCCGAAGCCGCACTACCAGCATCGTAGTCTGCGCGCTCTTCGCAATTGAAGCCGTGGCCGGCGGGATAAGTGTAGATCGCCGCATGCGGGTGCATATCGCGATGCGCTTCGACGTGCTCGGACGGAATCAGCGAGTCGCGCTCGCCGAAATGGAATTCCATCGGCGCCAGCAGGCGCTGGTGCAATATCGGGAACGTTCGTGCACCGTAGTAGCTAACCGCTGGCAGGCCGAGCCGAGCGTTAGCTAGGAATGCGACCGTGCCGCCCCAGCAATAGCCGACCACGCCCACCTTGCTGTCGCCGCGCAGCGCCTCCTCAATGGCGCCAAGGTCGCCGATTACCCGATCAAAACCGACCCGATCAACCAGTTCACGACCGCGAGCGACGCCTGCTTCGTCATAGTTGAGCTCGATGTCATAGTCGATGTGGTCGAAGAACGCCGGTGCTACAGCGATATAGCCATGCGCTGCAAACCGATTGACCACATGGCGTATGTGGGCATTCACACCGAAGATTTCCTGCACCACCAGCAGAACGCCCTTGGGCGGAATTGGCGGATCGGCGCGCCAGCCAGAAATGCGACCAGACGGAGTCGACAGCGATACCGGATGCCCCATACACACCCCCGTGTTGATGGCAATTTAGGAATAGGTCTTCAGAGCGCGCCAGAAGTCTTTCCAGCCTACTTCACCACTGAAGTCACACGTGCAAAGCACCAATCCGATCATCAAATTCTGCTTGTTCAGTCCAGTCTCGCGCACGTCCACTCAGATTGCTCTGATTTAGGTCAATTCGTTTGGCGGAAAAGGGGGACGTGCGCAATTTAGCCGCGACATCGCCACTCGCGCAGTCGCGCATCGAATTGATCCGACGCATGCTGCTGCGGGCCGTTGCGTGCCATCTCCCAGTGTCAGGCCCAGCATGGAGCTGCCTTCAATCCAGTTGCGAGTTGATGGAAGTACATCATGCTGGGCGAATCCCAATCGTGGATATTGCCGAAACCCTTTGCGGCATCGTCTCGCTTGCCGATGTCGCTGAATACGCCGAACGCGAGGTCATCATTGGCGTTCTGAAGGAAGTTTCGGAACCGTCGCTGGAGTTGGTCAGATAGTAGAAGTAGCTCGAACGTTGGCACTGACGGATGCGTAGCGAGCACTGGCCAGCTGCTCATCCACCGTGTGCGGCGCTGCTGATCGAGGATCATCTTGGAGCGCACTCGGTTCGTCTGTCCGCGTGGTGTCCTAGTATCTGAGTAGCCCCACGATGGCGGCCTTCTGAGTCACTCATCTACCGATCTATAAACCACTTCCCCATCAACCCAAGTTGATTGAATCCTCAGCGCCGGCAAACGCGTTTCTGAGACTTGAAAATAGTCTTGATCGAGCATGACGAAGTCTGCGCGCTTGCCGGGCTCGAGCGTGCCGACCTCAGCTTCTGCGAAGCCAGCACGCGCGGCGGCGAGGGTGAATCCGTGTAGCGCTTCTTCGCGAGTCAGGTCTTGATCGGCGAGCCAGCCGCCGGGCGGTTGGCCTTCGATATCCTGTCGAGTGACGGCGGCGTACAGCCCGAGCATGGGATTAACCGCCTCGACGGGAAAGTCCGAGCCGAGCGGCAGCTCTGCACCTGAGCTCAATAAGCGACGCCAGGCGTAGGCGCCCTGCAATCGTTCGGCACCCAGACGCACAGCGGCCCAAGGCATGTCGGACGTGGCGTGCGTCGGCTGCATGGAGGCGAGCACGCCGAGCTGCGCGAAGCGAGGAATGTCCTGCAGCGATACGACCTGCGCGTGTTCGATCCGCCATCGATGATTCTTCTGCGCGCCTAGCACGTCGGTATACAGATCAAGCACGTCGCGATTGCCGCGATCACCAATGGCGTGGGTGGCTACCTGCACGCCGCAGTCGCGCGCCTTGATCATGGCGACGCGCAAGTCATCCGTAGAGGTAACCAATAAACCGAGCTGTTTCGGTTCGTCGCTATACGGCTCGATCAAGGCTGCGCCGCGTGAGCCCAGCGCGCCATCGGCGTAGAGCTTGACGCTGCGCATTTGCAGACGGCCGCCGGCGTGGCTGTATGGACCAAACGCGCACAGGCCGTCGAGGGCGGCGTTGTCACCGTCGGCGTAGGCGGTGATGCGCAAAGGCAGTTGATCGCGGTCGGCAAACCCCCGCATGACTTTCATGTTTGCCGTCGACACGCCCATATCGTGGACGCCGGTCAGACCAAGTCGCACCGCTTCATCCAACGCCGCGCGCAGCGCTCGCGCCTGCAGCGCCTCGCTCGGAGCCGGAACGGCTTGCTCAATCAAACTGCTGGCGCGATCGATGAACACGCCGGTCGGTTTACCATCGGCATCGCGGACGATTCGCCCGCCTTCAGGCTGAAAGTCTGCCGAGTTGAGAGACAGTTTCTGCTCCGCACTGAGCGCGCGCATCGCCGCCGAGTTAGCCCAGCCGGCGTGCCCATCCACACGTTCTAGCCACACCGGGCGATCAGGAAATTCCGCGTCAAGATCGGCGGCTGTCGGAAAATCCTTGATGTCCCAAAGATTCTGATCCCAGCCGCGACCCAGTAGCCATGCATCTGCCGGTAGCTCGCGCGCAAACGTCTGCAGGCGGGCGACGATCTCGGCCTTGCTGCGCGCGGCTTTCAGATCAGCATTGAGCAGCGCATAGCCCAGATTAAATAGATGACCGTGCGCATCGATGAGGCCGGGCAGCACATAGCGACCGTTGCCATCAAGGCGCGCAGCATCGGGATAGGCGGCGTCCACCTGCTTGACGTCAGCAACCATCAGCAGACGACCGTCTTGCCACGCCATCGCTGTTGCAGGCTCTGCTGAATTTGGGGCGCCGCTAGTGATGCGCACGTTGTGCAGCACGGTCACGTCGCCGGCCAGCGCTAATTGCGCGCCCATCGCCAGCGTCAATGCCCATAGCCACTGCTTATCTCGCCTCATTGCCCTGCTCCTTCGTATAGGTGACGCGCGCTCACGTGACGCACGCTCAATTGGCGCTGACATGCTTGTAGATCTGCCCGCCCTTCATCACGAAGCGCACGCCTTTCAGCACAGTCACATCGACCAGCGGATTGCCGCGCACCGCAATCAAATCAGCCTGCTTGCCGGGTGCCAGACTGCCTACCTCGTCCGCCACGCCAAGCAGATCAGCGGCATTGAGCGTCGCCGCCACAATCGCCTGCTGCGCGGTCATTCCAAACTTCACCATCAGCTCGAACTCGTCAGCATTGCGGCCGTGCATGCTGACGCCCGCATCGGTGCCAAAGGCAATCTTGACGCCTTTTGGTATCGCCAGTTCCAGCGACTTCCCGGTGATGCCGATACGCCACAGAATCTTCTCTAATACCGCGCCGGTGTAGGCCTCTGGATTCTTGGCGAGGCGCTCGTTGTAACCGTTGATCGTCGACAAGGTCGGCACGTAGTAAGCGCCCGCGCTTTTGAACAGCGCGATGCCTTCGTCATCGAGCAATGTGCCGTGCTCAATTGAATCCGCGCCGGCGCGCAACGCGACTTTGATACCGTCGGCACCGTGCGCGTGAACCGCTACTTTCTTGCCGGCCAGATGCGCTGTTTCAACGATTGCGCGCGCTTCATCGTCAAACATCTGCTGACCAACGCCTGCGCCAATGCGGCTGTTGACGCCGCCGGTGGTCGCAATTTTGATGACGTCGGCGCCGCGACCAATTTGCTGTCGCACCGCGCGACGGCAGCTATCAACGCCGTCGCAGAGATTTTCGTGTACGTCCAATGCGGCGTGCAGCTCTTCAGCAAAACCGAGCGACGGGTCCATGTGGCCTGCGGTCACCGAAATCGAAGTCCCCGCATCAATAATCCGCGGACCCGGCACCTTGCCCGCCGCTACCGCTTCACGTAGCGCCAAGGTCACACCGTCGCCATCGCCGAGGTTGCGCACCGTCGTAAAGCCGGCCTCCAGCGTCTTACGGGCGTTAACCGCCGCCTCGTACGACTTGCTGGCGACGCTCGCGGTTACGTCCCACAGCTGGCCTTCGACGCCGGCTTTGTCAGAGGTCAAGTGGACGTGGCTATCGATCAGGCCCGGCAGCACAAATGCGTCGCGCAGGTTGATGGTTTCCACATCAGCAGCAGTCAGCGAGAAAGCGTCCGCATCGACATAGCCGTCGCGTACCTCTGCCACCACGTCGCCGCGAATCAGCAGCGTGCTCGGGCCGCGCGCTGGCTTGTCCGGCTGATCGAGCAACGCACCTGCATGAATCAGCTGCAGCCGTTCAGCGGCAGCCACAGGCAGGGCAAATGCGAGGGCAAGGCAGCAGGCGGCGCGCAGAATGGTTGGACACATCACGGCATTTCCATATGGTCAGGCGACAAGTAGCTAAGACTAACGCCTGCCCGCGCGCTATGGCGAGAATGGCTGCAGCCCGAATCATTCGCACTTAGGCTTGGAGTCGGCCACAGGGCCGAGCGAAAGCCTTGCCCATGGCATTACACTCTTCGCATGACCGTTGGAATCTTACTCGTCACGCACTCAGAGCTCGGCAGCCAGCTGCAAGCCCTGGCAACGCGCATGCTGGGGCCGCTGCCGTTAAAGCTCGAATGCGTAGAAGTCGGTTTTGATGCCGACCTAGACGCACTGCTGCCAGCAGCAAGCGCGGCACTGCGTCGTGTAGACACTGGCGACGGCGTGCTCGTGCTGACCGATTTATTCGGCGCTACGCCAAGCAACTTTGCGGCCAAGCTCGGTCAATTGGGCACCCCGACGCGGCGCATCGCCGGCCTCAACCTGCCTATGCTGATGCGCGCGCTCAACTATCCTGATCGAGACCTTGCGGGGCTTGCCGATGGCGCAGCGCAGGGCGGACGGCTCGGAATCGTGGTGGACCATGGTTGAGCGCGAACTCACGGTCATCAATCGGCTTGGCCTGCACGCGCGGGCGGCGGCCAAGCTGGTGCAGCTGCTCGGTGGGTTCCGTGCGCAGATTGTGCTGATTGGTCGCGGCCGCGAGGTCAACGGCAAAAGCATCATGGGCGTGATGATGCTAGCGGCCGCGCAAGGCACCAGCGTGACCATGCGCGCCACCGGCGACGATGAAGCTGCCGCTGTAGACGCCGCTGAAGCGCTATTCGCGCGCTTTTTTGACGAAGGTGGCTGAGCATGCGCCGTGAGTTCTCTGGCATTGCGGCGGCGAAGGGTCTGGCGCTCGGCCGCGCACGCGTGCGCGAGCCGCACCGTTTGGAGATCGACGAAAGCCGAATCGAGGCCGGTGAGATTGAGGCCGAACGCCAGCACATGCGCGATGCATTGGCGGCGGCACGGCAGGAACTGGTGGACTTGCGCGAGCGCGTGCGCGGCGCGATTGCACACGAGGTAGGCGAGTTCATCGATCTGCACAGCATGCTGCTGGATGATCCAGAGCTGGTGACCGGCCTCGACGATCTGATCCGCACGGCCCGGCTCGGCGCCGGGCACGCGCTTCGCGTGCAGCGTGACCGCCTGGCGGCGGTGTTCGACGGCATCGACGACCCCTATCTGCGCTCGCGACGCGAAGACATCGATCACGTCATCGGCCGCGTGTATGCCGCACTGCAGCGCAATCCCGCCTCGCAAGTGATTGGCATGGCCGGAGAGGTGTTGATTACCGACAGCGTGGCGCCGTCGGAGCTCGCCCAGCTTGCCGAGGGCGGCGTCGTGGCGGTAGTCACAGCGCAGGGCAGCACGCTTTCGCACAGCGCAATTCTCGCGCGCAGCCTGCATGTGCCGCTGGTGGTCGGCGTGCATGAAGCGCTGGCGCACATCAACGACGGCGACGCGCTGATTGTTGATGGCTCGACCGGTCGCGTTATCGTCGAACCATCGGCCGAAGATCTGCAAACCTTTCGCAGCGAACAGGCCGCCGGCACGCGCGAGAAGCGCGCCCTCGCCCGCCTGCGCGGAGCGGCGACGCGGACCAAAGATGGCGTCGATATCGCGCTGTATGCCAATGCCGAATCGCGCGACGATGTTGCGCAGGCGCATGGCCTAGGCGCGGAAGGCGTTGGTCTCTATCGCACCGAGTTTTTGTTTCTGCAGCGACGCGAACTGCCGACTGAAGACGAGCAGTTTCTGGCGTATCGCGACCTCGTGCTGGGCATGGGCGGGCGACCCGTCACCATTCGCACGCTCGATCTAGGTGCCGACAAAGCCGACAGCAGCGGCCTAACACTCGCACGTGAGCCCAATCCAGCGCTCGGTCTGCGCGGCGTCCGTCTGTGTCTCGCGCACCAAGATGTCTTCTGCGCTCAGCTGCGCGCCATCCTGCGCGCGTCTGGCTATGGCCCGGTGAGAATCTTGGTTCCGATGATCACCGCCGCATCAGAAATTATCGCCGTGCGCGCGCTGGTTGATCGCTGCGCAGCCGACGTTCGCAAAGCGGGCCATCCGGTGGCTGAGCGGGTTGAGCTAGGCGCAATGATCGAAGTCCCCGCCGCCGCGCTGGCCATCGACACACTGTTGCCGATAGTCGATTTTTGCTCAGTCGGCACCAACGATTTGATCCAGTATTTGCTGGCGGTTGATCGCGGCAACGATGCGCTCGGGCCCTTGTGCGTGCCGACGCATCCGGCTATACAGCGCGTGCTTCGCAGCGTGATCAGCGCGTGCGCGGAGGCAGGCAAACGCGTCGCGATCTGCGGTGAGCTGGCCGGTGACCCGCAGCACACCGCCATGCTGCTGTCGCTTGGTCTAACCGAATTCAGCATGCATCCCTCAAGCATTCTCGAAGTGCGCAAGGTCATTCGCGAAAGCGACCTTGGCGCGCTGCGCGGGGCTTCAACATCGACTTGAACATGGCATCCATCGGAACATCCATCGACACCCGCGCGCTTCCCCTGACGCCCGCTTTGCGTGAGCGCTTTGAGCGCCGGCAGCCGTTCCGGCACTTTGTGGCCGACGGCTTTTTCCCGCCTGAATACGCGCAGCAGCTGCTCGCCGACTTCCCGCCTTTTGAACGCGGCAATGCGCGCAATGAGGACGGCGAGCTGGGCGGCAAATCGACCGTGGAGCGCATCCGCGAGCTAGGCCCGGCCTACGTCGCGCTCGACGATATGGTGCGCGGAAAGGCGTTTTTGGACTGGCTGTCTGAGGCCACCGGCATTCCCGGCCTGCTGTATGACCCGTGGTACTTCGGCGGCGGGACGCACGACAATCGCCATGGTCAAGATCTCGACCCACACGTCGATTTCAATCGACATCCCGAAAACGGCTGGCATCGGCGGCTGAATCTGATTGTCTACTTGAATCCGCAGTGGGACGACAGCTGGGGCGGCTCGCTTGAGCTGCATACGGACCCGCGCTCGACCGATGATCGCGTCACGCTGGTGACGCCGCTGTTCAATCGCTGCGTGGTGTTTGAGACCACCGAGTGGAGCTGGCATGGCTTCAGCAAAATTCAGCTGCCGGAAGCGCAGCAGGCGCTTAGCCGTAAGTCGATTGCGCTGTATTTCTACACGCGCGAGCGCCCGGCCGACGAACTAGCGCCGAATCATTCAACTATCTACGTTGATCGCCCGCTACCCGGCCATTTTCAGCCCGGCCACACCCTGACCGACACCGACGTTCAGCTGCTGCAAACTCTGCTCACTCGACGCGACATGCACAATCAGCGGCTGTATCGAGAGCTGCAGCAGGTGGGCGCAACAGGCAGCGCCGCGCAGTCCGGGCACCTTGATCGCCTAGCGGCGGCCATCAGCCAGCTATATCGGCGGCGACTAATCGACAAGCAGCCGTTGGATCGCGCGTCAGTCAAGGCGGCGATGCTGCCGTTTGTCGCGTACCTGCCTAGGGCTCTGCGCGAGCCTTTGCGACGCGCGTGGCGGCGTCGCTATCGCGATGCCGCGCTGCCGCTAGTGTCGACCAACATGCGCGCGAGGGCGCGAGCATCCTG
>JBBSIY010000036.1:0-15821 GCA_038257785.1 Lysobacterales bacterium | reverse complement strand
TAGCGCTTGAGTTCGGCACGCGACAGACGCGCGCCATCGAGTAGGCAGGCGTGGTTGAGCTTGTCCTGCACGCACAGATCATCGGTTTGCAGCAGCGCCTGCAGCACGCCTAGATTGGCCAGATAGCCAGAGCCAAACAGCAGTGCGCGCGGCTGGCCTAGCCAGTCGGCAACATAGTCTTGCAGCTCGAGGTGCAGTCGATGATGACCGCTGACGAGATGCGCTGCTGTGGCGCCGACGCCGTGCTCGCTGGCCGCCGAGCGCAGCGCCTCGATGACGTCTGCATGCTGCGCAAGCCCGAGATAGTCGTTGCTAGCGAAATCGATCAGCTGGCGACCGTCGCGCAGCAGCTGGTTGCCGCGCCGATGCTCAACCGCAAACAGACGCCGCCGCGCGCTGGCGGCATCGCGCTCCGCTTGCTGCAGCGCCAGACGGTCTAACAGATTGGGGCGCTTCTCCACTATTGATCTAGCCAGAATTTGTTTGAACGTTTCGAAATCAGTCGTTCGCCCTGAGCCTGTCGAAGGGTGCTTCGACAGGCTCAGCACGCGCGCGTTTCGACTAAGTTGCCGCTCTTCGAATCACGATCTATCGCAACCCCAGTACTACAAACATTTGTTATCGGGCTAAGCAGCGGCTTCCACCGGCGCGCAAACCTCGGCATGCACGGTGCGCGCGGCAGGCGCGTCGACTTTCATCGAGCGCAGTCCCAAGCGCGCGAAAAGCGCCTGATCGCGTTCGACATCGGGATTGCCGGTGGTGAGCAATTTCTCGCCATAGAAAATCGAGTTCGCGCCAGCAAGAAAGCACATCGCCTGCATTTCATCGCTCATTTCACTGCGGCCCGCTGACAGCCGCACCATCGACGCGGGCAGCATGATTCGGGCGGCGGCAATGGTGCGTACGAACTCGAATGGATCGAGCTCGGCCGTTTCGGCCAGCGGCGTGCCGGCGACACGTACGAGGCGATTGATCGGCACCGACTGCGGATGCTCAGGCAGACAGGCGATCGTTTGCAGCAGGCCAGCGCGCTGGCCACGCGACTCACCCATGCCAACAATTCCACCGCAGCAGGTTTTCATTCCGACGCGGCGGACCTGCTCCAGCGTGTCGAGTCGATCCTGATACTCGCGCGTTTGGATGACCTCGCCGTAAAACTCCGGCGCGGTGTCGAGATTGTGGTTGTAGTAATCAAGTCCCGCGACTTTTAGGGCATCGGCCTGTGTCCCGCTTAGCATCCCCAGCGTGGCGCAGGTCTCGAGCCCGAGTGCCCGCACTTCGCGCACCATAGTGGCGACTTTCTCGATATCGCGATCTTTCGGATTGCGCCAAGCCGCGCCCATGCAAAAGCGCGTTGCGCCGGCGTCCTTAGCCGCCTGTGCCTTGGCCAGTACCGCATCCAGCGGCATCAACTTCTCGGCTTTGACGCCGGTGTGATAGCGCGCTGCCTGCGGGCAATAGCCGCAGTCCTCAGGACATCCGCCGGTCTTGATTGAAAGCAGGGTCGAGACCTGCACCTCCGCAGGATCAAAGTGTTCGCGATGGACGCTGGCGGCGCGAAACAGCAGCTCGGTCAGCGGCAGATCGAGCAGCGCCTGCGCTTCGTCGCGGGTCCAGTCGTGGCGAATCAGTGACATCGTGGCTTCACGGCAGTGACGCGCATAGCGCGGGTCGGCGCATTCTACCCGTGCGGTAGTTGGGTGGTCTTGGTGTGCTGGCGGTTGGCTGCCGCCGGCTACAGATTCAACAGAAACGCAAATCGCGCAACGACGCGCATGGGCAAGCCACAATTGACTGCTAGCGCTGTCGCCAAACGAAAAAAGGCGACCTTTTGAGCCAGCGTGATTAGGGCGTCGCTGCTTCCTGTGGGCGATCAACCTTATATCGATCAAACCACGCCGCCGTGTTCAACACCTGCGCAATCATTTGGCTGGGTCGCGCGTTGATCGAGTGTGAGGCGCCGGGGATGCGCACCAGTGCGGTTTCGACATTCAGCAGTTTGAGCGCCTGATAGTACTGCTCGGCTTCGGAAATCGGCGTGCGGTAGTCAGACTCACCGCTGATCAGCATAGTCGGCGTTTTGACGTTTTTAACGTAGCTGATCGGCGACCGCTTCATGTAGTGCTCGAGGTGGTCCCACGGCTTGCCGGGGAACCAGTAGCGGCTGAAAAAGCCGTAGGCATCGGAGGTCAAAACAAAGCTGTACCAGTTGATCACCGGTTTGGCGACGACAGCCGCCCGGAAGCGATCGGTGTGGCCGACGATCCACGCTGTCAGCACGCCGCCGCCGCTGCCGCCAGTGACAAATAGTTGATCGCTATCAACATGGCCGCCGGCGATGGCCGCATCGACGCCGCTGATTAAATCGTCGTAATCCTGACCCGGATAGTTGTGATGAATCAGATTGGCGAATTCGTCGCCGTAGCTGGTGCTGCCGCGCGGGTTGGTATACAAAACGATGTAGCCCTTGGCGGCGTAGAGCTGAATTTCGGGCGCGAATCGCGGGCCGTAGTTGGCGAACGGGCCGCCGTGAATTTCAAGCAGCAGCGGATATTGTTTTGCCGCATCGAAGTCGGGTGGATAGACCAGCCAGCCCTGCATCTCGCGCTGGTCAGCGCTTGATGGCCAGCGCAGCTCTTCGACCTTGCCAAGCTGTCGCGCGGCAAGCAGGTTCTCGCTCAAGTGGGTCAGCACGCGCGGTTTGTCGCCGCGTTTAACCAGCGCAATGTCGGCGGGTCGGTAGTTGCTGTTGTGGGTGTAGGCCACGCGTCCGCCGGCCACATGAAACGCGGAGCCGCCATAGGGTCGGCCCATTGCAGTGCCACCGACATCGGTGGCGACCGTGTCGATTTTTCCGCCGCTTGCAGACACCCACGCCAAGTGGGTCATGCCTTGATCGTCGTAGGTGAAGTAAAGCCCGCGGTCTCCGTCCCACTGGGCATTGTCGACGCTGCGATCAAGGTTCGCCGTCAGCTCACGCGTCGTTCCGGTTGCCAGATCAAGCAGCGACAGCACGGCGTTCTGGTAGCCCATTTCCTTGTCTTCAAAACCAATGAAGGCTAGCGACTTGCCATCGGCCGAAAGTGCCGGACTGCCATCGGGCCCGTTACGCGTAGTCAGCTGCGTTAACTCACCATCGGCAACGCTGATCCGATAAAGATCACTCTCGAGCGGATCGTAGTCGGCATCGGCCACCGGATTCGCCGACACAACTAGCGAACGACTGTCGCGAGTCCACACCACGGGGCCGTTGAAGTCGTGCTCGCCCTGCGTGATCTGACGCGGCGCGCCGCCGTCGCTGCCGACTACAAACAAATGGCTGTAGCCGGGCTCGACATAGCCTGCGCCGTCGAACCGATAGGTGAACTGCTCGATGACCTTGACTGGGTCCGCCCAGGTTGCGCCCCTCGGTGCCTTAGGCATGTCGCTGGCTAACGGCTTTGAGGTTGCCGGCATGCGCTGCGTGAAGCCAATCCACTTGCCGTCAGGCGACCAGACGAGATCGCCCGGCCCTTGCTGCAGCTGGGTGATGCGCGCCGTCGCGCCATCACTCAGCCAGCGCACAAAAATCTGCGGCTTGCCGTCATCGCTCGCTACATACGCGAGACGCTTGCCGTCCGGTGACCATGCCGCGCCACGCTCATTGCTGCTACCCGATGTCAGCGGACGCTGCGCGCCGCTGGTGGCATCGATCAGCCATAAATTGCTGCGCTTGGCATCTTTATTGATATCGAAAAACGAGCGCTCATAAACCAGCTGTTTGCCGTCCGGCGACAGCGCTGGGTTATTCGCCCACTCAAGCGCGAAGATGTCCTCTGCGGCGAACTTCGGCAGTTCGGCAGCGCAGGAAAACGGCGCAAGCAACAACATGCACGGCAGCACGCGGCGCAGCGAAAGCAAGGGCGTTCCAGTCGAGTGGGGGTGAGCAAGCATAGGCATTCGGCCCCAAACAGGCCAATTCGTGCGAACGCCTCACATTTACATAGATGACGCTGTGGCTCAGCTACATCGCCGTGCGGCGTGCCGGCCAGCTGCAGGGCTGCCAATCGCAAGATTTGCCAGAACCAAGATTTGCCAGAGCTAAGTTCCGGTCGGCGCATCCGCTGATTGGGATGCGCTCAGAGCTTGGCGGGACGAACGCAGCAGTCGGTCAATATCCGGACTGCTGCGCAGCAGGATTCATCTAGATCGATGGCATCAGCAAGCTGCCTCGCCTGCGCCGTCTGGCCTGCTTACGCCGCGTGTCGGATAGCCAGCAGGTTCGCATGCAGGCTGCGAAAGCGTTCCAAGTTATAGGCGACATCTGCATGCAGTTTGTGCAGTGCAGTGACCGTTGGGTTGCGGGTTTCGTAATAAACGATAGCCAGCCACATCGCGATACCGCGCATCTGCTCTTTGACATCGGCAGAGCGACTGAGCGAGTAGGCGTTATCGACGGCGTCGCCCCACGGGCTATAGCTGGCAACGTTCTCGGAGCCGTAGAACTGCGGGGTCGGGTGGCTTGCGGCACGCGTCGCTTCGTCATACAGCAGTGCGGAAAACCGCAATTCTTGCTCCGCTGGCAGCGTGAAAAGCCACTGTTGAATCGATTTCCACTGACGACTCAAAGCGAAGAGTCGGGTGTAGGCAAGCATTCGGGTTAGGTACTTCATGGTCTACCTCGTCAGGACGGAAACGCGCCTCGGACGGATAGATCGCTCCCCTAAAGCGATCTACTCTCACCAGCTGTTCTTCGTTTAGCCGCGTCGTGTTTTGCGAGCAATGGACGCTGCACGTCAGAAGGTTACAAATCGCGACCCAAGCAATGTGTGATCGACTTCGCGTTGTTGACACGAATTCTCACAAATTTGTGGATTTGGCTCTCCGATGCGCTCATCACAGACGCCGAGGTGGCCGCCGACACCCAGATCGCAGATCACCTAGCCTCGCTAACTGCGGCGGCCGACCGGCCATCTCGCTTGTGCCGTCCACTGTCGCGAGGCGCTCAGTTGATGTTCGAAATGCATAGAAGCGCGTCGCTGATTCGCTAAGGTTTCGCACAGACGTTTTCGGATGACGATGCTGTGTCGGTGCCCCGCTGTGCTCCGCCCATGCGGCTGCAACCCCGGTCAGGCGCACCGGCAGGCTAGCGGGACGCTAACGGGCCCTGTGCTAGATTTCGCGGCCTTTCCCTTTTCGGAGTCCGTCGGATGATTCGTAGCTCGCTCGCCATTGCTCTCACACTCGCGTTAACCGCGTGCGGCACTCAGCCTGAAGCCCCGCCGGTGGCCGCGCCGGCACCGATGGAAAAGCCGATGGAAGCGCCGCCAGTGGCTTCCGCCAAGACTGCCGAGCAGAGCATGAGCGACGTGATCGCCGGCAGCTGGCGCACGCCGGAATTCGTCGCGCGTGACGGCTGGCGGCATCCAGCGGAGTCGCTAGCATTCTTCGGCGTCACGCCAAGTTCCAAGGTGATTGAAGTCACCCCTGGCGGCGGCTGGTACAGCGAAATTCTCGCGCCGCTTTTGAAGGAGAACGGCCGTTACATCGCGGCCATCGTCGACGAGAGCTCGGTCGAAAGTCAGAACGCCAAGGACTACTACGCCAAAGCCAATACCGCGCTCCGCGATAAATTCACCGCGGGTGCCGATCAATTCGGCGCCGCAGAGTTCGTCGCCTTCACCAACGCCACGCCAAATTTCGGCGATGACGGCAGCGCCGACGTGGTGCTGACCTTCCGCAATGTGCATAACTGGATGGGCGCGCCGGCCGGTGCGCAGGTCATGTTTGATGGCTTCTTCAAGGTGCTTAAGCCGGGCGGTGTGCTCGGTGTCGTCGAGCATCGCGCCAATGCTGATGTGCCGGCGGGCGACCGCAGCGGCTACGTCAGTGAAGCCCAGGTCATCGGCATGGCGCAGGCCGCCGGTTTTGTGCTGGAAGAGAAGAGTGAGATCAACGCCAACGCAGCTGACACCAAAGATCATCCGAACGGCGTGTGGACCCTGCCGCCGGTGTCGCGCGTTCCTGAAGGGGACGATGCAGCCAAGTATCAGGCCATCGGCGAGTCTGATCGTATGACCCTGCGCTTCCGTAAGCCCACGGCGTAAAAGTAAGGTCCAACGAGGGTGCGTTTCGCACCCTCGTTGTGCACTCGCGATTGCCCAACGTGGTCGGTTCGATCATGGCGAGGCGACGCAGTAGTGAGGTCGTGCGCCGCTCTCGCTGGCCTAGCGCTGCGGCGGTGGCCCGCGTCCATCGTGGTGTGGGCCACGCTTATCACCGCGCGGCGGCCGTTGCGCTTTGAACGCAACCCAGCGCTGAAGCTGATCGCTAGTCAGCAGTGCAGCGAGCTCCTTGTCTAGCTGAGCGTCTAGCTGTTGCCGTTGGGCGGCGTCGCTGTGGCCGAGCTCGCGCATCAGCGCGTGGTGTTCGGCGAAGGTTTGGCGGACTGAGGGCTGCTGCGTTTCAGTAAGTGACAACGTCTCGATCAGTCGGGCAAAGCGCTGTTGCCCGTCTGGCCGCGGCCGGTCGTGAGGTTGCTCGCGTGACCCAGCGCCCCAGCCGACAAGCGGGAGCAGCAGTAGAACTGCGAACAGAGTGCGTTTCATGGCCTAGCCTGTGAGAGTCGCCGGAAGTGGCAGGGTCAGGTTCGCGCAGCAACTTGCAGCGACGGTGGATGAACCGTGGAGATTCAGTGCACTTTTGGCGGTGACGGCGCTGGCTGGTTCACAATCACCTCCGCATTCTTAACGTTCGATCGCTCGTCATCACATGCGTCGTCGGCTTTGGCATCGCTGGTTTTTGCTTTCCTCCGGCATGGTCGTGCTGGCGCTGGGCACCATGGTCGTGGGCCAGCAACAGGCGTTTCGGAGCGGGCTGTTGGGCTACGCTCGCAAGCTTGAAGCGGCGCGGGTCACGGTGTTGGCCGAGCAGCTGGCCGGGATCTATCGGGTTGAAGGCGGATGGGATTTCTTGCGTGAGCGCCCGCAGCGCTGGGCAGCGCTTTCGCATCAGCTTGCGACGGGCGAAGTAGGGCGCGTCGGTGGCAGCGTGCCACCTCGATTCGATGAGCGACCACCGCCTATGCGCGGTGAACGACTGGCCGAGCGACCACTTCTGAGGGATCGGCCAAGGCGACTTGAGGATCGACGCAGGCCGTCGCCGGGCGGCGGTCGAAATCCGCCCCGCGCGTTCGAGTTTCCGCGTCGTCTGTCGCTGCTTGACGCTGAGGAGCAATGGCTCGTAGGGCCTATGCCAGCGCCTGACACGCTGTCGCAGCCAATCACCGTAGAAGGCAAGGTGATTGGCTTTCTCGCGCTGGCGCAGCTGCCGGAGCTCAACGACGAAGCGGGTCTCGACTTTGAGCATGAGCAGGCGCAGCTGGCCGCGATCATCGCGGTGATCGTTCTGCTGCTGACTGCGCTTGCCTCACTGGCCCTCTCACGACGGCTGCTGCGTCGTGTCTCGCGGCTGGCTGACGCGAGTCGCCGCCTTGCAGGCGGTGACTTCAGTGCGCGCCTAGGCAGCCTGGGCTCGGATGAGCTTGGCGATCTGGCGCGTGATTTTGATCAGCTCGCTGACGCCTTGCAGGAAGGGCGCGCAGCGCGCGATCGCTGGGTGGCCGACATCTCGCACGAGCTGCGCACGCCACTAACAGTTCTGCGCGGCGAACTGCATGCGCTGCAAGACGGCATCCGTCCGCTCAACGCAGCGGCAGTTGCATCGATGGCGTTCGAGGCAGACCGTCTCAAGCAGCGCATCGACGATTTGTACGCGCTGACGCTGTCTGATCATGGCGGCCTTCGCTATCGCTTCGCAGAGGTCGATTTGTGCGCGCTGATCGAGGCCGCCTGTCGCCACATGAGTGAATCGTGCGCCAGCGCTGGGCTGACACTCTCGACGGATATTCCATCCAGGCCCACCTACGCGCACGCCGATACGGAGCGTCTGCATCAGCTGCTCAGCAACTTGCTCAGCAACGCAATTCGATACACCGACAGCGGTGGTCGGATTGAGATTCAGCTGGCGGATGGCGAAGCTGGCATGTGGCTACTTAGCGTGCGTGATTCAGCCCCCAGTGTCCCGACCGACGAACTCGAGGCCTTGTTCGAACGTCATCACCGCGGCGCCGATGGCGTGTCGCGTGCTCCGCAGGGAGCCGGTCTTGGTCTTGCCATCTGCCGCAACATCGCTGCTGCGCACCGCGGTGAGATTTGGGCCGAGGCCTCGCCGCTGGGCGGCTTGGAGATCAAGGTTCGACTGCCAAAATCGCGCACCGGCGGTGAGCAGTGAACGCGTGCGTCTTAGTCGTCGAAGATGAGATCAAGATTGCCGAGCTGCTGCGTGACTACCTGCAGGCGGCCGACTTCAACGTGCAGCTGTGCGGCCGTGGTGACCACGCGGCAGAAGCGGTGCGTCAAGGGCAACCCGCGGTGGTGCTGTTGGATGTTCGCCTGCCCGGCTGCGATGGCTTCGAGGCCTGCCGGCAAATTCGGGCAGAGTCCAACGTGCCGATCATCATGCTGACCGCGCGCATCGAGGAGATTGACCGCATTCTTGGGCTCGAGCTCGGTGCGGATGACTATGTGTGCAAGCCGTTCAGTCCACGCGAAGTAGTGGCACGGGTGCGCGCGCAGATGCGCCGCACGCAGCTGGCGGCGAGCTCGGTTGGCGAGCGTCGTTTAAGGATCGACGAGAGCGCCCACCGCATCTTTCTTGACGGCCACGAGCTGCCGCTGACGCCGGTTGAATATCGTCTGCTCGGCGCACTGGCTGCCCGCCGCGATTCGGTGCTCAGCCGCGATCGTCTGCTGCAGGCCGCCTATGACGACCATCGCATCGTCAGTGATCGCACGATGGACAGCCATCTCAAGAACCTCCGGCGAAAACTCCAGCAGGCGGGCGCTGCGGCCGATGTGCTGAGCAGCGTTTACGGAGTTGGCTACCGGCTGTCGCTGGACTAGTTGGCCTGGCGGTGAGGCGCCAGCCGCGCCGCGTCGTACACGTATCGTTGCACCATGGGCTAACCAACCGCCCGCATGGCGCATCCAACCGGCTATGACTGATACCGAAGCCCACCTTGTCAATGCCGCCCGCGCCGGTGATCAGCGCGCGTTTCGGCAGCTGGTGGAGGTGCATACGCGCCCACTTCATCGCGTTTGCCAGCGCATCTTGGGCGACGCCTCGCTGGCCGAAGACGTGCTGCAAGACGCATTTTTGAACGCTTGGCGCGGACTGCCGCGCTTCGACGGACGCAGCGCGTTTGGCTCGTGGCTGCATCGCATCGCGGTCAACGCGGCGCTGGTGCAGCTGCGCAAGCGCCGGCCCGAGCTATCGATGGATGTGACTGAGGAAGATGACGCTGCCGCGCCGCTTCTCGTGCACAGCGGCGACGGTCCGTTCAATCACGCGGCAGGCCAGCAGTTCGGCGCGCGCCTGACGAGCGTGCTTGCCGGATTGACGACGGCCGAGCGCACCGCCTTTGTGCTTCGCCACTTTGAAGACTACCCGCTGGACGAAATCGCCAGCGCGCTGGGTTGCAACGTGAACGCCTGTAAGCAGGCCATATTCCGCGCGGTACGCAAGATGCGTGCAGCGCTCGCACCGCTAGGGAGCGCGCCATGAACGCAGTTACCGATAACGAGCTGCTGTTGTTCCACTACGGCGACGGGCTCGATGCAGCACGCACGCGCGAGGTCGAGCACGCACTGTCATTCGATAGCGACTTGGTCCAGCGTCTGGTAGCGCTGAGAATGACGCTGCAGGCGGCAGGCGATCACTGGCCAGTCGATGACGCAGACGATGGGCTCGAGGCCCGCGTTTGGACGCGCCTGCATCCGGCGCTGCCGCAGCGTGCCGCGCCGTTGGCCTTATGGCAGCGCCTAAGCGCAGCGGTCGAACGTTGGCGTTCGCCGTCATGGGCGTTTGCTTCACTGCTGCTCGCGGCGGTGGCGGTCGGCTATCTGCTCGGTCGCGTTCCGGCACCTGCAGCGCCAGCCACGCCCGTCGTGGCAGACGCACTGCTGACCGACGATGCGTCGTCGCGCGTGCTGGCGGCCTATCAGCATGCTCACTTGCAGCAGGCTGAGCGCACCTTGCTCGTGGCGAGCCGCAGTCCACACGATGGTGCCGGCGCCGCGCAGCTGGCCGCGTCGCTGCTCGAAACAAATCGTCTGTACGCGCTGGCGGCCGAGCGCGCCGGTAAACCGGCGCTGGGCAATTTCCTGCGCGAGCTAGAGCCCGTGCTGATCGAATTGGCCAACGAGCCGGGTGCAATCACCCCCGCACTCAGCGAAGAAATCCGCCGTCGCGATCTGACCTTCAAGACGCGCGCTGCCGCAGCCCTAGTCTGGCCGAGCGCGCCCGCACAGGACCTGCCAGTGCAGCAGTCGCTTTGATCACATCACCCCATCCTCGCGCGCCAATCCGAGCGGTTGGCGCATTCGATGCCCAAGGAGCACTCGTATGAAGAAACTTCGACATTCTCTCGCTGCCGCCGTTTGCGGCGCCCTGTTGATCATCTCAGCGCCCGCGACAATGGCCGCACCTCAGGCGCAGGAAGGTGCGCCTTCCGCCGACCATTCGAAGGCGCTTTATTGGGAAGGTCACCAAGCGCTCGCGCGCAGCGACTGGGCCGGCGCGCTCGCCAAGTTCCGAGAGTTGGAGGCTCAGCTTCGGCGCGGTAAAACCGAGCCGCTGGACGCGACCTACTACTGGCAGGCCTACGCCTTGGAGCAGAGCGGACGTACGCGAGAGTCCGCAGCGAAGGTAAAAACGCTGCGCAGCGAATATCCCGATAGCGCGTGGTTGTATGACGCGGATGTGCTGATCAGTCGTGGCGATTCGGTCACCCGCGAAGGCGCAGTCGATAGCCTGCCTGAGCGCGATGCCGATGCGTTGATGGCAATGGACGCTCTGCTTGTCGGCGGCAACCAGCGTGGGGTGCCACTGCTGAAAAAGGTGCTGGCCAGCGAGCACAGCGACCGCGTCAAATCGCGCGCTATGTTCGTACTCAGCCAGCTCGATTCCACTGCGGCCGAGTCGGCGCTGGATGCGATATTGACAGGCAGCGGCTCGCCAGCTTTGAAGCAAGAAGCGATACGCATGATCGCTGTTGGCGGCCGTGAGTCGTCGCTGGAGAGGCTGCTCCCGGTTTATCAGGCCAGCGCCGATACGGGCACACGACGCGCGGTGATAGAGGCGTTCCTGATTGGCGAACGCGCCGATCTGCTGGTGTCCGCAATGGCCACGGAAAGCGATTCCGAGGTGCGGCAATCGGCTATCGATACGCTGGGCGCGATGGGCGAGGGTGCGCGGCTGAAAGATCTTTACGGGCAGAAGAACTCGCAGGACGAGCGGGCCAGGATTCTGATCGCCTTAGGCGTTGCCGGCGAGCGTCAGGCGTTGATCGACATCACCGCAAGCGAGACGGATCCGCGCCTGCAGATGGAGGCCGTGCGTGGCATCGGCATCGCCGGCGGTCCTGAAGCGGGCCGCGCATTGGTCACCCTCTACCAGCAAGCGAAAGACGACACCTTGCGCGCAGCGGTGATCGAGGCATTGATGATTGTTGGTGACGAAGGCGGTGCCGCTAAAGCCTTGCTCGATCTGTATCGAAAAGAGACCAATCCCGGATTGCGCAAGAAGCTGATGCAGGCGATCAGCGTCAGCGACTCTGATGCCGCACTCGACATGATTGATGAAGCACTGAAGCGCTGAAGCGCTAAACGAACGCTCTTCGACTTCCAACCTGTGCGACTAGTTAGTAAAGGAATGAGATGAAACTGTTTTTCTTGGGTTGCGCGCTGCTGATCTCGACGCCGCTGACGGCACAGACGTTGGCGGCGCGCTTGGATGCGCTAAAGCCCGGTCAGTGGCTCGACTACCGCGTCGAAATGCAGACCGGCCAGCGGCCGCCGTGCTGCTTCGAATGGCAACGCGGCGAAGTGGGCGCGACGGGCTGCCATCTGCAGGAGCAGGTCAGCGGTTTTGGTCACCTGGGCGATGCCACTCCGACAAAAGCGGGCAGTGGTTTGCGTGTTCTGCTGCGGCGTGCCGAGGTCGGCTCCGATCGGATCTTGGCAGTGGGTGAGCAGTGCCCGGTCGAGCGCGGTGATGCCGAGGTGGTGAGCCTTGGAAGAATTGAGAATTCGCTTAGCGTCGCGTGGTTGGCCGATAGCGTCGAGCGCGCAGGCAAAGCAGATCGTAGCCAAGCCCTGCACGCCTTGGCCCTGCACCGCGGCGAGGCAGCCGATCAGGCGTTGGAGCGTATGGCGTCGTCGGGTCACGAGGACGTTCGCCGCGACGCCAGTTTCTGGCTGGCACAGGCGCGCGGCGAGCGTGGATTTGCGCGGGTGCGAGCAATGATCGACGGCGAAACCAACGCAGAACTCCGCGGTCACTTGGTATTCGCGCTTAGCGTCAGTGAAGCCGCGGGCGCAGGGGAAGCCTTGCGGACTCTGGTGACGAATCACGCTGATTCTTTGGTGCGTGCCGAAGCGATGTTTTGGCTCGCACAAAAGGCTGACGAACGGCTTGAGCAGATTGTCGCGCATGCCCTCGATGCTGAGGACTCTCTCGAGGTCAAACGCAAGGCGGTCTTCGCCCTCTCACAGCTGCCTAGCGAGCGGGCGTTGCCGGCATTGCGCGCACTGCTCGAAAGCACCGCGTCGCGTGCAATACGTAAAGAGGCGTTGTTTTGGCTGGCGCAGGCGGATGACGAAACCGCGCAGTCGGTCTTGGATGATTTGCTGAGTGTCGATGCGAGCAAAAAATAGCGTATTCCAGTCCAACTGATCACCAGTTCCAGCCTCTGCTGATCAGCCCGCCGGTGTTGATCAGAGTTTAATCGGCGTCACTGCGCCAGGCCCAGATCGGCCAGAAGCAGCCACCCAGCGAAACCTGGGAAGTCGACGCTGGCTCGCAGCGCTCCACAATGGTGAGGCCGCCCAGGGGCTAGTCACTTTGGTTGCCAATCCTTGGCGCGTAGCATCCTCGGTATCGAACGGACGGAGCGATATGTTGATGAAAACGACGCGCTGGAGCAGGTATGCGCCTCCCGTGACGGTCTCGATGTTGGTCGCGCTTCTTGTTGCCTGCACGGGTGCGCCGACGCAGTCTGATGCGGTCAGCCATTCCGGCACACCTAGGGGCGAGGCCATGGTCGCAGCTGCCGATCCGCTGGCCGTGGACGCTGGCTTGGAGATGCTGCGAGCGCGCGGCAGCGCCATCGATGCGGCAATTGCGATCGCGCTGACCCTTGGCTTGGTAGAGCCAGAATCTTCTGGCGTGGGTGGTGGCGGATTCCTGATCCACTTCACCGCGAGCAATAAATCAATCGACGCTTACGATGGCCGGGAATGGGCGCCCTCGAGCGCTGGCGCGGACATGTTCCTGCAGGATGGGAAGGCGCTGCCGTTCGAGCTCGCGCAGGCGAGTGGTAAATCCATAGGCACGCCGGCGCTCATTCCGATGCTGAAGCTGGTGCACGAGCAGCATGGAAGGCTGCCGTGGGCCACTTTGTTCGAGCCGGCGATCCGACTTGCGGAAAATGGCTTCGTTGTGGGGCCGCGACTGAGCAAAAGCCTTGCCGACAACCGGGCTATCTTCGAGGCGGACGATCAGGCTCGGGCGATCTACCTGGATACGTCCGGCGAGCCCTGGCCGCAGGGGCATGTGCTGAAGAATCCGGAGTACGCCCGCACGCTGCGCGCCATCGCCTCCGATGGTCCGCGGGCGCTGACTCACGGCGTCATTGCGAACAGCATCGTGGCGGCAGCCCAGCGGCAGCCGCGAGCGGGGGCACTTACGGTGGCGGACCTGCAGGCTTTCCAACCGCGACGACTAGACCCGCTTTGCGCGCCCTATCGAGCCTATCGCGTTTGTACGATGCCTTCGCCCAGCTCGGCAAACGCAATGCTGTCAATTCTGGGGCTATACGAGCGTGCGCGACCTCAACCGGAAGGTCCGAACAGCGTGAAGGATTGGGCGGCCTATGTGTGGGCAAGTCGGCTCTCCTATGTCGACCGTGACCACTACATGGCGGATGACCGGTTTGTGCCGACGCCAACAAGCGAACTGATCGCTCCGGCCTATCTCGACAGCCGCGCAAAACTGATTGACCTGGCACAGGGACCTGCGGCGGTACCCGTTGGCGCGCCCGCAGGAGAGAAACTGCGCAGCCGCTGGGGCAGCGAGGCGATGCAGGAACATGGCACCACGCATCTTTCAGTCGTGGATCAGTCTGGCAATGCCGTTTCGCTGACCGCGACCATCGAGTCCGAGTATGGCTCGCATCGAATGGCAGGCGGCTTCTGGTTGAATAATCAGCTTACGGATTTTTCCTTCGAGCCGGTGATTGATGGAAAGCCGGTGGCGAACGCCGTCGCGCCCTACAAGGCGCCTCGTTCGTCCATGTCGCCTTCGGTCATCACGGACAGGGTCGGTGGACTGGTGATGGTGGCAGGTTCGATGGGCGGCAGCACGATCATCGCTTCGGTAGCTCGCACCATCATCGGTGTGCTCGACTGGAAGCAAACGCCGCAGGAAGCGGTCGGCACTGCGGCTATCTTCGCGCGCACGCCCGAGATCTCGTTCGAGACGTCACGCCTGCCGAAGGAAATGTCAGATGCGTTGCGCGGTCTTGGTTGGCGCATGGTGCCGGAGCACCTCTTTAGCGGCACCCATGTCATCCATGTGACGCCACGTGGACTCGTCGGAGGCGCCGATCCGCGCGAAGAGGGCAAGGCTGTGGTGCTGCCGGCGGCACATTAGGGCTCTGGTCTCTTATACGGCGCCATCGGCGTAGCGTACCCGTTGCTGCCAGAAAGTCGGGTTCGCGGCTAGCCGAAGCGGATCGCTCTTGGCCCTTTTGCCAAGGACCAAGTCGGCACTGGCTGAGATCGGCTCAGTGCGGCCAGCTAGAGACGATCGCCAATTGCTTCGAAGTCACGCCGCAAAGCGGACGCTGGCGGACTGGAGGTTTGAAGTCTTGAACTCCTGAGTTCGTCATTCACGACGTACAGGTGGGTGCGTGACCCACACAAAATTGCCAAGACGAAACCCGGGCGGTTCACGCTCATGCCATTGGGAGCTAGGGCAGCATGCGGTCGGCTGTTCCGAGCGCGACAATGCAGACGCCTGGCTCAGTTTGACCACCCATTCGATAGCGCCAGCGTCCGATCAAGTCGTAGCCCCAATCTGTGTAGCGAAGAGGTATCACGTGCAAGCCCCAGGCCGCCAGCAGCCACAGGCCGCCGAGTCGTTGAAGCACTGCCATTACGGCGCGTGACTTGTAAGCGTGACGACCTTTGCTATCCACCACCACCATGCTGTCGCCAATCTGAGGAAGTCCGTCGAAGCGAAGAATCTGGCGCGATGTTTCGCCGTCCAGCGGTGCGAAGTGCAGCCGTCGCTGGGAATCTTCGTGCGCCGCAAGCCGCACAGTCGCGTGGCAAAAGCCGCAGCTGCCGTCGAACAATACGGTCGCTGGCTCCTGTCGTTCGACCTTTGCAAGCCACGCCGGGCTAAAGGTGAGCAAGTGGACGAGCAGCATCGGAAGCGTCAGGTCAGCAAAATTGAGAAACACTAGGAAGCCGCATTGGGCGAGCAGCATGGCAAGCCATAACCAAGGTCGCAGGCGGTGGATCAGGGCGAGCGGCGCGAACAGCAGCTCGATACACAAAACCGACCATGTCAGAAGCTGCAGAAAGACCGGTGGCGTGGCCAGCACCCACTCGCGCAGCACGTGATCGCGCGCCAGCGGGTTTTCCAGCACGAGTCGGATGGTATTGCCGTCGACCCAGCTCGGACTGGCGAGCTTAGTCCATCCGCTGTGGCTATAG
>JBBSIY010000035.1:0-16026 GCA_038257785.1 Lysobacterales bacterium | reverse complement strand
CTTTCGCGCGAGAGCGGCACAGCAACAGCACTTTGGCGGGCTCGATGCTATCGAGCACGCCGAGCAGCCAGTCCATGCGCGGATCGCGCGCGTAATCGTGCTCGGGCTCGACGTGATCGGGCGTGCCTATATCCGCGTGAAACTCGGCGCGCAGTCGGCCTTCAAAATCTGGCGCGAACTCGTTTGGGCTCAACACCTCGATATGGGCGACGCGTTTTGGAAATCCACCTACCGCCGCACGTCGATTGCGCACCATCACGCGCCCGGTGCCGTGACGGTCGATCAGGTCGTCGATCAGGCCTTTGCGCAGCACGCTGGCGACCTCCCCATCAGCGGCCTCTATGGCGGCCAAGCGCGCCGGCAGCTGGCCCGCTTCCTCGCCGAACAGACTGGCCAACTGCTGGGTGCCGTCGGCATCTGGGATACCGCCGGCCAACAGGTCATCCACCGCTTTGGAGACGGCGACAAAGCGCTCCGACTCCGCTACAAACGCATCGAAGTCGCCGTAGCGGGCAGGATCAAGCAATCGCAGGCGAGCGAAGTGGCCGGCGCGGCCCAGCTGCTCGGGCGTTGCCGTCAGCAGAATGACGCCCGCCGTTTGCGCGGCGAGGGCTTCCACCAGCGCGTACTGCGGGCTGACGAGTTCGGGTGCCCATCCAAGGTGATGCGCTTCATCAACGACCAAGATGTCCCAGCCGGCGCCCAGCAGCTGCGCACGACGCCGTTGGTGACCCGCCAGCCAGCTGAGCGGTGCGATGACCTGCTGCTCATCCTCAAACGGATTGACGCCGGCCGCACTCGACTCTATCGCCTCGCAGCGCTCTTCGTCATACAGCGCAAAGCTCAGGTTGAATCGGCGCAGCAGTTCGACAAACCACTGATGCACCAAGCTGTC
Organism: Lysobacterales bacterium; assembly: GCA_038257785.1. Taxonomy (GTDB): domain Bacteria; phylum Pseudomonadota; class Gammaproteobacteria; order Xanthomonadales; family Xanthomonadaceae; genus JANNWF01. The sequence continues at coordinate 15,131 of JBBSIY010000035.1, read as the reverse complement.
AGGCAGCAAAATCAGAGCCCGCGACGCGCGGCCCATTGCCAGCTGCTGCGCAAGAATCAGGCAGGCCTCAATGGTCTTGCCCAAGCCCACCTCGTCAGCCAGCAGCAAGCGCGGCGGGCGTCGCGATGCGGCGATTTCAGCAACGCGCAGCTGATGCGCAATCAGATCAATGCGCGCACCCAGCACGCCCCAGCCGGGATGCGTCAGCGCCAACGCGCGCTGCCGCATTACTGCTTGGCGCAGCTCGAATTGATCGCTGCTATCCACACGTCCGGCCAGCAGCCGCGTGTCGGCTTTGGATACCGGTTGCTCAGGATCAAGCTCACCTTCGGCGATCTGCCGATCAGCGCAGCGATATATCAGCAGGCCTTCGTGCTCTGTGACCTCATCGATTGGGATGTCCGCGCGATCAACGCGAATACGATCACCGCGTCGGAACTGTGCTCGCGCCAGCGGCGCGCTGGCGATAGCGTATTGGCGAATGGTGCCGGTACCGGTAAACACGATCTGCACGCTGCGGCCAGCGAGCCGCATCACCGTGCCGAGACCGAGCTCAGGCTCTGCCGAGGAGAACCACCGCTGCCCGGGGACGAAGTCGTTCATGAGCCGAGTGTACGCGTGCGACCGTCTAGCGCTAAGCGAAACAACGCGACGAAGACACTCATTTGTCTGCCCAGAAGTGCACCTGCTGTGCCCGCTTTAGCGTCATCGGCAGCCCCGCCTTGCAGGCAAACGCCTCCGCAAACGCGGGCATATTGAGCAGCGGGCCATTGACGCGCTGCCTCGGCGGGGCGTGAACATCGACACTCAGCCTGGCAACTAGCGCAGGTTCAAGATCATTGCGCCGCCACAGGCCAGCCCAGCTCAAGAAAAAGCGCTGCGCCGGCGACTGACCTTCCCGCTGCGGCAGCTTCACGTCGCCGACGCGCGTTGAGAACGCCGCGTAAGCCAGCTCTAGGCCCGCGAGATCGGCCGTATTTTTGGTACGCGTTAAACGTCCGTTGACCTTGATTGCGCCCACCGCCGTGTACGCGTTGTACTGCGTCTCAAGCGGCTGCGTGCGCGCCAAATACGCCTCGCGTTCGGCCACGGTCCAACCACCCTGCAGCGCGCCCGATGCGTCGAAGAGCTGACCCACAGCATCGAAACCCTGCATTAGCTCATGGCCCACCATCGCCCCCAGAGCACCGTAGTTTTGCGCGGCGTCGGCATTGACATCAAACAACGGCGGCTGCAGCAGGCCAGCACTCAGCACCAGCTGATTGCGATTGGGCGCGTAGTAGCCGTTTACCAGCTGAGTGGCGAGCGGAAACAGCTCTTCCGAACGCTTGCCGCCTATCGTTGCCATGCGCAGGCGATTGCGCAGATCAGCTGCGGCTAGCACGTTACCGGCGTAGCTGCTGCGGCTCAGCTTTAGGCCTTCCAAACTACGCCACTGGGCTGGACGTGCAAGCTGCACGTCCAAGGCATCGAGTTTCGCCACCGCCAAAGCGCGGCTTGCCTCACCAAGCCATGGCGCGCTGGACAGACGCTGACGCAATGCGGCGCGCACGTCATCAACCACCTGCGCTGCCGCTACCTGCGCCGGCTCTGGCAGATAGCGCTCAACAAACCGCTGGCCAATTGCGTCGCCCAGCGCCAAATCGGCAGCCGCTAATACGCGGCGTGTGCGATCCGGAGGCGCAGCCTGGCCCCGCAGCAGTGCGCCGTGAAACTGATCGTGCGCGCCTACAAAAGCGCTGCCCAAGTAAGGCGCCATAGCGTCGAGAACCTGTAGCTTCAGGTAGGGCTTCCAATCATCCAGCGGCGTCTGCGCCAGCATTTTCTCAAGCACATCGAAGAATGACGCGGGCGCCAACGACAGCGCTTTCAACTTGCCCACGCCTTGCGCTTTGAGGAAGTCATTCCAGCGCATAGCCGGATAGCGCTTGTTTAATTCGCGCGTCTCAATTGGCCGATACGAATTGTTTGGATCGCGCAGCTGCAGCAGATCGAGCGATGCGGTCGCCAGTCGAATTTCCATCGTCAGCGCGCGCGCTGAATCGGCTTCGGCATTGGTGCTGCCGGCTAAGCCGAGCAAGGTTTGAACGTAGCCTCGATAGTGGCCGAGCAGCTCACGCGCGTCGGCGTCTTGCCGCAGGTAATAGTCGCGATCCGGCAAGATCAAACCGCCCTGCGTCGCATAGGCAATCACCTGATCTGGCGACTTGAGATCGTCACCGGCGTCGAAACGCAGCGCGACCGGTATGCCACGCGCATGCCAGCGGGCTAGCAATTGCGGCAGCTGCTTGGGCTTGGCCAATGCATCAACCTCGGCCAGCAGCGCAGCCACAGGGCCAAGACCAGCCGCCTCGACGCCCGCTTCATCGAAGCCTGAGGCAACGAAGTCAGCAATGATCCCGTCCAGCTCACTCTTGGGCTGCTGCAAAATCTCCTGCAAAAGTGCCTCTTGCTGCGCGCGGTTGCGCTCAATCAGCACGTCAAACGTACCGATACTTTCGCGGCCAGGTGGCACCGGCGTTGCGTTCAACCAGCCGCCGTTGGCATATTGATAAAAGTCACGGCACGCTGGCGTTTTCGGATCCAAATCGCGCGTGTCCAAGGCGAGAGCCGGTCCGGCCAGCAATAGAGCAAGTGCAGCAGTGACGGTTCGTTTCATCAGACAGCCGATGGATCAGGGGGCGGCAGTTTAACGTCCGACAGGGCACGCCGCCCGAATTGCGCCTTGCGAGCGTCGTGGCGCTGGGTCGTGGCGCTAGGCGCGTTGATGAGCACTTAGTCCTCTCGAGGGCAGCAGAGGGCTGCGATCGACACCTGCGGCTCGGGTAAAGTAGCCGCCGGGGCCTTTGAGGCCGTCAATTAACGCAGGAGACGTCATGAGTCTGGTCAGCGAGTTCAAGGCATTTGCAATGCGCGGCAACGTGGTGGATTTAGCGGTCGGTGTCGTCATTGGCGCGGCATTCGGCAAAATTGTCACTGCCTTAGTCAACGGCCTAATCATGCCGCCAATTGGCTTGATGATCGGTGGCGTTAACTTCTCTGATCTGGCGATTACCCTGAAACAGGGCAGCGAGGGCGTTGAGCCTGTGCTGCTGCAGTACGGCGCATTTCTGCAAACCATTGTTGATTTCACCATCATCGCGTTCGCTATTTTCATGGTCGTGAAGGTGATGAACGCGATGAAGAAGAAGGAAGATGCCGCGCCTGAGGTTCCCGCGCCGCCAAGCGAAGAGGTCAAGCTGCTGACTGAGATTCGCGACGCGTTGAAATCGCGCGCTTGAGCTACTGCCGCGCGGCGATAGATAGGCATTGGCGTAAGCCGCGATCTACAGCCATCTAGACCTTCTCAGGGCGCACACGCTGCATCCTGAGTACGCAACAGCGATGTTGATTGCGACACCCCTCCTTCGCGACGACCCACATCATGTATAGATTTGTTCTCGCAGCCCTAGTGCTGACCACGCAAAGTGCAGTAGCGGTCGAAACTAAATCGACGCCATCAGCCGCCTTCAGCGCCGAGATGCTAGCCAGCGCTGCCGCCCTGCGCGATGCCACCTTGGCCGACAGCGGCGCGTTTGCAATCGTTGAATCGCTGACCACCGAAGTGGGTGCCCGCATGGGCGGCAGCGAAGCCGATGCGCGCGCGGTTGCGTGGGCGAAGGCGCATTTTGAAAAGCTGGGCTTTGATCGCGTCATCCTGCAGCCGGTGACGTTTCCGGTCTGGCTGCGCCGCAGTGAGCAGGCAGAAGTGCTGCCGCCCTACGCGCAGGAGCTGCACATCACCGCACTTGGGGGAAGCGTCGGCAGCAACGGCGATATCGCGTCCGAGGTGGTCGAGTTCGTCAACATGGACGCGCTGCGCGCTGCGCCCGCAGGCTCGCTAAACGGCAAGATCGCGTATATCGCCAATCGAATGACGCGAGCACGCGACGGTGGTGGCTACGGGCCGGCGGTGAGCGCGCGCACCGAAGGCGCGTCGGCGGCGTCACGCGCTGGCGCATCAGCGCTATTGATCCGTTCAATAGGTACCGACAGCCACCGGCTGCCGCACACCGGAATCATGCGCTATGCCAACGACGTAAAGCCGATTCCAGCCGCAGCGCTGTCCAACCCTGATGCCGATCAACTTTCACGTCTAATCGCACGCGGGCAACCCGTACGACTGAGGCTGAATCTTGATGTTGGCAGTGCGCCGGACTACACCTCGCACAACGTCATTGGCGAGATCATTGGCCGCGAGCATCCTGATCAGTTCGTCGTTATCGGCGGGCATCTTGATTCGTGGGATTTAGGCACCGGCGCGGTTGATGACGGCGCAGGCATCGGCATCACCATGGCAGCGGGCGCGCGCATCGCCGCGCTGCCGCAGCGACCGCGACGTTCAGTTCGCGTTGTCGCATTTGCCAATGAAGAACAGGGCCTTTACGGTGCCAAAGCCTACGCGCTGGCCAATCCAGCAAGCCAGCATCTAATCGGCGCTGAAAGTGATTTTGGGGCCGGTCGCATCTACGCGCTGCGAGCCGGCGTCGATGCAGCGCACTGGCCGCTCATTGAGCAAATTGGCAGCGTGCTAGCGCCGCTAGGCATCGCGACAGAGCAGACCGGCGGCGGCGGCGGTCCGGACATCGGCCCGCTAAGCGCTGCCGGCATGCCGTGGGCACAGCTCGCACAGGACGGCACCGACTATTTTGATCTGCACCACACGGCTGACGATACGCTCGACAAGATCGACCCCAAAGCCCTTGATCAGCAGGCCGCAGCATATGCGGTGCTAGCCTGGATGGCGGCCGAGCTAGAGGGCGATTTTGGCCGCGCGCCAAAACCAGCGCCGGCGGACTGACTAAGCGTGTTGCTGGCTACTGCAGCACCGCGCCCTGCAGCACTTTAGATGGCGCGCCGAGCAACTTCTCGGCGCTTTCGCGCAGGTCATCGGTAGAGATCCGACCGGTGCCTACCAGTGGCCGAATCAAATCGTCGATGTCACGCTTTTGCTTGCTGCGCTGGCGAACTTCAAGATCAAGCTCGTGCAGCAGCGTGACCGCGCGCGCTGTCCGTCTGCCGTACGAGCGCTTCGCATAGAGCGTTTTCACCTTGCGTCCGTGGCTACGCATCCACGCGAAAGCCCGGTCAGCACGTGACTCGCTGAGCAATCCCGAACGCCGCAGCAGTTCAATGGAGTAAAACTCCGCCACACCTTCAGCGATCCAATCATCATCGGCCGCCCCGCGTATTCCGGTGACGACGTGCACCAGCTCGTGAATCAACGTGCTGCTGCCGTTCTCGCTGATAAGCGGACGATCAGCGTGCAGGAATAGCGAGCCAGGACCCGACAGCCCGCCTCGCCACATCGGGTCTCCTGCCCCGACGATAAGCACCTTGGCCGGCAATCGATCAAACGCATTGCGCATTTCCGGCACCACCGTGTTCATAACCGCCAATACATCATTGCGGCGCAGCGCATCGCCTTTTGGCGCAGCCACGGCCACCTGCATGTCATCCAGCTGTTCACGACGGGCACCGATGTCGCCAACCAACAGCCATCCCAGCGGACGCTGAAACCGACGCCCAGGATTGTTGATCGGGTACGCCGTCTTTGCATCGTTGATCAAATACGCGGTTTCGACACCTGACCAGCCGTCGGGCAGCACGAACCGCAGAGTCGCCTTAGCCACCGCCGCGTCCGGCGCAATGACCGCTACCGATGGAATCAGGCGATCAGCCCTGAACAAGGCCCAGTCCGCCGTCATCCGCGCATCGAACTCGCCGTCGCTGCGCTCGCGATTAACTCGATAGCGGTAGCGCAGCTCGGCGGGACCTTTGCCAGGTCGCCACGTCAGCTTGTCGCCCTTGCGGCTAATTTCGCCGTCACCGGAAAATCCGCGATGCCGCTCGCCGTCAATTGAGAAGCGCAGCCGCTGAGCGCGTCCCGTACCCGGCTCAATGCGAATAGTGACCGTTGCCTCGCCGCTGGCGGGCAAAAATCCGACGCTATATTCAACGCGATAGCTCGGCGCTTCTGCCGCACGCAGAGCGGTCGCACAGGTGAGCAAAAACAACGTGCAGGCAAGCAAACAGCTAGCGAATTGCGGTTTCATCAATGCTCTTTCGATAGGAGGTGGATGGGCGAGAGTCGTGCATCAACACGTCTGGCGTGCATCAGCGTACCCGACAATTTATCGCTGCCGATGGCAGCGCCGCCACTCCGCCATGCAGACCGCCGCAGCGGTTGAAATGTTCAAACTTTCGACGCGGCCGCTGCCGGCAATGCCCAAACGCAGCGTACAAGCGTCCAGCAAACCTGCGCCAATGCCGCTAGATTCTGCTCCAAACACAAGGACCAGCTTGGCCGGCAGCGCCGTATCAAACAGATCGTCTCCCTCGCGCGGCACCGTAGCGGCCAGCGTGTACCCGGCGCTGCGCAAACGCTGCTGTGCGACATCGGAGTCGGCCAGGCGGATCACCGGAACCGCTTCCGCACCGCCCTCGGCAACGCGACATGCTGCACCGCTCAAGCCCAAGCCTGAGCCCGGCGGCACCAGCACCGCCGCGGCTCCGAAATGCGCCGCCGAGCGCAGCACCGCGCCCAAATTGTGCGGGTTGCCGACGCCATCGAGCCACAAAAATAACGCAGGCGCAGAGCCACTGCTTTTGATCAGCTGATCGAGCGTCGGCAGGGTCGGCGGCAGCATGTCGAACACCACGCCTTCGTGATGGCTGCTTGCCGCCAGACGACGCAGATCGTCCTCAGCCACCACTCGATAGCCGAGCCGCTGGCGCACGCAATAGGCCAGCACATCGCGCAAGGTGGACAGGCGCGCCTCGCTCAAATACACCTTGCGTAGGTCCAGCTGCCGCGCTGCAAACGCAGCGAGACAGGCGTTGACGCCGTAAATTCGCAGCTCGCGCGTGCGTGGCGCCTGCTGCTGCGAGCCCTGCTGCTGCGAGGCGCGCTGCCGCCAATCGCTGCCGGCATACGGATCAATGCTCACCGATAGCGCCCTCAGCTGGCGCCTGCGGCGTGGTTTGCTCAAGCTCATCAAGCTCGCGACCCAAGGCTTCCGGCGAGCGCGTGTAAGGCGCGAGCAGGGCGTAAAAGGACGGAACTACGTACAGCGAAAGCACGGTCGAAAACGCCACGCCCGCGATGATGACGATGCCGATCGTGGCGCGCGAGGCTGACCCGGGCCCTCCGGCAACGACTAAGGGCACCGCGCCCATGATGGTGGCAATAGAGGTCATTAGAATCGGCCGGAGACGCGTTCCTGATGCTTCGACGATGGCTTCAGCCACGCTCATCCCTTCATCACGCAGCTGGTTGGCGAACTCGACGATCAGGATGCCGTTTTTGGCCGCCAATCCCACCAGCATTACGATGCCGATCTGGCTAAATAGATTGAGCGAATTACCCGCCAGCCAGAGCCCCAGCAGGGCACCGAAGACCGCCAGCGGCACGGTCAGCATGATGACCAGCGGGTGGATGAAGCTCTCAAACTGCGCGGCCAGCACGAGATACACAACGAGCAGCGCCAAGCCAAACGTCAAAATTGCCGCGCCGCCAGCCGCTTGGTATTCGCGCGATTCGCCTTTGTAGTCGAGGCTGGCAATTTGCGGCAGCTCTTCATCGGCTACTGACTGCACCCACGCCAAGGCTTCCCCTAGCGGGTAGCCAGGCGCTAATCCAGCCGAAATAGTGATGGCGCGAAGTCGATTGAAACGATTCAGGCTGCCCGGCTCGGCGAGCTCCGTCAGGGTGACGAGGCTGGCCAACGGCACCAGCTCACCCGAACGCTGAGAGCGTACGTAAAGATTGTTGAGATCGTTAGGCGTGCCGCGATCACTGGCGACTGCCTGCAGGATCACGTCGTACTCCTCACCATCCTCGACGAAGGTGGTGACGCGGCGCGAGCCCATCATCGTCTCTAGCGTGCGGCCAACTTCGGTCAGCGACACACCGAGATCAGCGGCGCGCGAGCGGTCGATCTGCACGCGCAGCTGAGGACGGGTTTCTTTGTAGTCTGAGTCAGCCGCAAACAGCTGCGGGTTTTGTTCCATACGCGCCAGCAGGCGATCACGCCACTCCGCGAGCTCCGCGTAATCAGGCCCGCCCAGCACGATTTGCAGGGGCTGGCCGCGCGAGCGGGTCAGGCCCGACCGCACCTGCGGCAGAGCACGCACGCCCGGAATAGTGGCGAGCTCAGAGCGCGCGGTTTCAACCAGCGCGCCGGTGTCTTGGTCGCGCTCATCCCAGGGCTTCATTAATACGATAGCGAGGCCTGTGTGCATTTCTTCCGACGCGCCGAATCCGCCCGGCACCCGAGTATTGAGCTGCTGTATCGGGCCTTTGTCACCCACGTGCTCAGACAGGATGGCCTCCACCTTGGCCATCTGACTAACGGAATAGTCAAAGCCGGCACCTTCCGGCCCCTGCAGGCTGACGAAGAACGCGCCGCGATCCTCGGCCGGCGCTAGTTCGGCCGGCACGATGAGCAGCAGCCCGTAGCTGGCCACAAGCGTCAGCACGAGCGCGGCGCCAAACCAAACCGAGTGCCCCATCGTCGAACGCAGCTGCCGCTTATAGCCTTCCGACAGCCGCGTCAAACTGCGATGCATCCACGCGTTGAAGCCGCGTGGCTCGGTGTGGGCGCGAACCAGCTTGGAGGCCATCATTGGCGTCAAAGTGAGCGCAACAAAAGCCGAAATTGCCACGGCTCCTGCCAATGCAATGCTCAACTCGCGGAATAGCCGGCCGGTATTGCCTTCCATAAACCCAACCGGCACGAACACCGACACCAGTACCGCGGTGGTGGCGATCACCGCAAACGCTACCTGTCGCGTGCCGCGAGCGGCCGCCACCATCGGCGGCTCACCTAGGTCCGCGCGCCGCTGGCAGTTTTCCAACACCACGATGGCGTCGTCAACCACAAGGCCAATGCACATCACCAGCGCTAGCAGGGTCAGCAAATTAAGCGACGCGCCAAACGCAAACAGCCCAATCAGTGCAGACACTAGACACACAGGCACCACGACGGCCGGCACCAGAGCCGCCCGCACGCTGCCCAAGAACAAATAGATCACCAGCAGCACCAGCACCATCGCCTCGATCAACGTTTGGTAAACGCGCGAAACGGCCGCCTCGATAAAAATCGTAGTGTCGTATGCGACAAAGATGGTCGTACCGTCGGGGATCGATGCCTGAATTTCTGGCAGCTCTGCGCGCACCCGGCGCACCACATCCAGCGCGTTCGCGGTCGATGTCTTGACCACACCTAAGCCAACGTTGGGCTGCCCGTTGCCGCGAAAATACGCGCGCCTCTCGGCCGATGCGCGCTCGACTTTGGCGACTTCCCCGAGCCTGACCAAGTGCCCGTTCTCGCCTTTCGCAACCACCAGTTGCGCAAACTCGTCAGCGCTGCGGTAGTTGCGCTGCACGCGCAGCACAAAGTCGCGATCTTGTGACTCCAGACGGCCGGCCGGCAGCTCGACATTTTCACTGCGCAGGCCGCTCTCAATATCGCCAACCGTGAGACCTCGCGCCGCCAACGCCTGCGGATCGATCCAAATTCGCATCGAATAGCGCTGCTGACCACCGACGCGAATCTGCGCCACGCCATCAATGGCCGACAGCCGATCCAGCACGTAGCGATTGGCGTAGTCGCTGAGCTGGAGCGTGTCCATCTCGGTCGAGCGCATGTTCAGCCATACCAGCACTTCGGCATCACTTTCGACCTTGGCAATCTCCGGTGCCTCGGCTTCGGGTGGAATCCGGTCCAGCACGCGACTAACGGCCCCACGGATATCATTGGCTGCTGCTTCGATGTCGCGGTTCAATCCAAACTCAATCGTGATCGACGAGCTGCCGTTGACGCTTCGCGACTCCAGCGTCTCGATGCCCTCAATGCCGCTCACTGCGTCCTCAAGTACCTGCGTAATGCGCGTTTCTACAACGGCAGCTGATGCACCGGGATAGTCAACCTGCACTGACACCACCGGTGGATCAATGTTCGGCAGCTCACGCAGCGTCAATCGGCTATAGGACATGATGCCGAGCGCAACCAAGAGCAGGCTGGCGACGGTAGCTAGCACCGGGCGGCGAATTGAGATATCTGAAAGAAACATGGCGTGATCCTTTGGACGCAGATATTGGCTGCGCCAAATACGGTTGAGTCGCTAGCGCGCGGTGGCCGCTTGAGCCGTTTCGGCCGGCTGCACATGTGAAGAAGGTGCCTCGACAACGGTCGCGCCGGGCCGAACTTTGACCACGCCTTCAACAACGATTCTGTCGCCGCTGGCTAAGCCTTCAACGATCTCGACCTCGCCGCGCCGACGCGATCCGCTGCGCACGCTGACCTGCGCCACTGATCCGCTCTCATCGACGCGAAACACTGATTGCGCGGTGCCAACCTGGATCAGCGCCAGCTCAGGAATAACCCCCGCCTGGCGCGGCGGCAGCATCAGGCTGACGGTAAGCAACATACCGGGGCGCAGCTCACGATCAGGATTCAAGATTTCTGCACGCAAAGTTACAGCGCGCGTTACCTGGTCCACCCGCGAACCGACCGTGCTCACCGTGCCAATAAACTCTCGATCCGGCCACGCCGCACTGTGCGCCGCGATCGACTGTCCACTGGCGACGGCAGATAAAAACCGCTCAGGCACGGAGAAATCGAGCTTGATCACCGAAATATCGTCGAGGGTCGCAATCGGCGTGCCGGGCGTCACCAAGGTACCCGGGCTCACTTGTCGAAACCCCAGCAATCCGGCAAACGGCGCGACGATCACCCGATCAGCGAGCCGCGCACGGGTAGCGTCCATGCGCGCCTTGGCGGCATCGCGCGTGGCAACTAGCGAATCTAGCTGGCTGCGCGCAATGGTGCCCGCCTCAACCAGCTCCGCCTGCCGCCTAAACTGCTGCAGGGCCTCGGTGTAATTGGCCTGCGCCTCTTCAAGCCCGGCCACTTCGACGCGACCAGAAAGATCGACCAGCAAGTGGCCTTCGGACACCAAGTCGCCATCGCTGAAATTGACGCGCGCGACTGTTTCGGTGACTTTGGCGGTGATCGTCAGTGACTCGTTAGCGCGCGCCGTGCCGAGCGCTTCGATCTGATCTACCCACGGCTCGCTGCTGGCGAGCGCGGTGACAACCGCTACCGGCGGCTGCGGCTTGCCGGCCGCGTTCGATGGCGCTTCTTGGCCACAGCTGGATAGCGCAAACGCGACCAGCAGCGATAGCGCGCCACGGGAGATGTGGCCCCCTATTGCAGCGCGCTCTTCAGGCGACCTCTTACTCATTTCCCTACAACCCCGCGATTACGAGCGGTGATTCTAGGCGACAGGCACCGTCAGCCGACGTGAAAAATCGTCGGCTTCAGTGGTTTTTGCCGCAAACGCCGCTCGCCGCGTCGCGCGCGCGACTCAGTCTGCCGCTTTCCACTCCCCTAGCGAAGCGAGGCCATTGGCGCGCGCGCGCTGCGACACCGTCTGCTGTGCGGCCGCATAGTTCGCCTTCATGTCCTTGCCCCACAGCGACAGCGCGGCCTGCTGCATGGCGCGACCGTAGCTAAAGGTCAGCGGCCACGGATTCGGGCCCATCTCGTTCATTGCGTTGAGATGCGCGGTCGCGGACTCGTCACTTTGGCCACCGGACAAGAACACGATCCCCGGCAGCGCCGCCGGTACGGCCGAGCGCAGACAGCGCAGCGTCCAATCCGCCACTTCTTCAACGCCCGCCTGCTCAGGACAGTTCTTGCCCGAAATCACCATACTGGCTTTCAAGATGCAGCCTTCCAGCACCACGTTTTGCTCGTACAGGGCACCGAACAGCGAGCGCAGCGTGGCCTCGGTCACGTCGTAGCAAACTTCAATGTCGTGATCGCCATCCATTAGCACTTCGGGCTCGACCATCGGCACGATGCCGGCTTCCTGACACAGTGCGGCATAGCGCGCCAACACGTGGCAATTGGCCTCTATGCAGGCACCACTCGGCGTGTCGTCAGCGATGGTGATCACTGCACGCCACTTGGCGAAACGCGCACCCAGCGTCGCGTACTCAGCAAGGCGCTGGCGCAGCCCATCTAAACCCTCGGTGATAAGTTCACCCGGGTAGCCGGCATAGGGCACCGTGCCTCTATCTACTTTGATGCCCGGCAAAATGCCGGCCTGCGACATCAACGTGGCAAACGGCACACCGGCGGCCGATGACTGACGCAGGGTTTCGTCATACAAAATGGCGCCAGAAATGTGCTCCGAAAGATTCGGTGAGGTCAGCAACAGCTCACGATAAGCGCGGCGGTTTTCTTCGGTGCACTCGATGCCAACCGCGTCGAAACGCTTTTTGATAGTGGCGTTCGACTCGTCGATCGCAATGATGCCCTTGCCCGGTGCCACCATGGCCAAGGCAGTGTCGTTGAGTAGATCGATGCTCATGAGGTCTCCGGCTAACAGCAATGTGGACAGTGGGCGATGGATGCCGCGATCGCTAGGCGGCATCCGCATAAAATTTGGCCGCCAAGTATAGCCGCTGCCGCGCTGTCGGCTTGGTGCGGAAGACTCGGCGATTGGCCCCACTTCCGCTAGGCTGGCGTCCTATCGAACGCAACGTCTGAACATGATTCGCTTATCCACAGCTCCGCTTGTTTGCTTAGTCCTGGCCCTCGCGGCTGGAAGCGCTTCGACGCTGCGTGCCCAATCGCTAGAGGCACTATCGCCCTCCGCAGGCACCGAAACCGAACGTCCGCGCGCCAGTGCGGAGCGCGGCGGACCGAACGAGGCGACTACCGCAGCGGTTAATGCCGCCATCGAAAGCGCGGCGAGCTTTGAGGCACAGGAACAGGCTGCTGTCCTATCAGGCAACGCTCTGAAAGAAGCGGTTGTAACCGCCAATCGAGAGCGTCGCGGGCTGGAGCGCTCGCTCGCCGAATCCACCGCTGATGCGTTTCGCGCTTGGCGGCAGGCACTGCCCGACACCCTAGACGGCGACGCGCTAGAACTGCAGCTTGAAAGCGAGCGTGCCGAGGTGCAGCGACTGCGTGCCGAGGTGAACGATTTGCGTCAGACATTGAGCGCGCTTAGCAGCAGCGCGCTGTCCGACATCGAACGCAATGCCGAACTGCAGCTGCAAATAGACGCGCTTCAGCGACGACTAGAGTCGCCCGCCTCGCCCGACATCGACGTTCCCCTCGCGCTCCAGCAAGCCCTGCAGGCTGCCCAAAAAGCCGAGCTGCGCGCGCAAACAGCGGAACTCGCTCGCGGACAGCTAGATCGAGAAACTGCACCGGTTCGACGAGCCCATCTTGAGCTGAAACTGCGCCGCGCTCAGCGCGACCTTGGCGACCACGAGCAGCGCGTAGAGGTGCTGCAGGCTATCAACACCCAGCAGCAAAACGATTCAATGCAGGCCCTGTTGGAGAAGCTGCAAACGCAAGCCGATGTCTATGCGGAGGGTGACAGCCTGCTGCGTCTTGCCGCAGACGACACGCTTGCACTCGGCAGGACCTTGGTTGCCACGACGCAGGCGCTGGCCAAGCTGCGTGAGGACGAGGCGGCGCGAGCGAATGCGCGCGACAGCGTCGCCGCCGCCCTTCGCGACACGCGCGCGCGTCTCGCGGTTGAAGGGCAGGACGATTCACTCGGACAGATCCTAGTGCTCGAGCGACGCCGCCTGGGCTCGCCGGATGTGATCGTTCGCCGCCTACAAGAGATTCGCCAAGAGTTGACGCGCGCGCGGCTTCAGCTCATCGGCCTTGCGGACCAGCGCCTCAGCTTGGCCGATCTGCCCAGCACCGTGGCCGATGCGGTTGACAGCGTTGAGGCTGCCAGCGAAACCGAAGCTGTCGCGTTGCGCAGTTCGCTATATGAACTGCTCGGTGACCGTGCCGAGCTGCTGCCGCGTCTCGATTCGGCGCTTCAGCGCTACGTTACGGCGCTGACGCTGGCCGAGGGCACGCTGCAGGCGCAGCTGGTCGATACATTGGCACTTAGGGAGATGCTGGATAGGCGGATCTACTGGATTCCAAGCAACGCCAGCATCGATATGGAATGGCTTGGCCGACTGATGGACGGCTGGGGTGACCTGTTCAAGCCGTCGCGTTTCGCCACCAGCATCGAGCTAGCAGCGGCGCGCGTCGCGTCGCATCCACTGCTACCGGCGTTCCTGACGCTGCTGTTCGCACTGACCATGTTTTTTCGGGGTCGGGTAAAAGCCCTCACCGAACTTACCGTGCCGCCGCTGCGCAGGCCGCTGGAAGACAGCTATTCGCGCACCTGGAAGGCGTTGGCCATCGCGTTGATCGCTGCCCTGCCTTGGGCTCTACTGGTGTGCGGCGTCGGCATCATTTTGCGAGCTTCCGGCGAGCCCGGACGCTTCAGCGATTCACTGGGCCGCAGCCTCATAGCCATATCGAGCAGCCTATTTTTGCTCGATTTTCTGCGTTTTCTGGTGATCGAACACGGCCTCGCCCATTTGCACTTCCGCTGGCTGCGCGAACGCCGGCAGGCCATCGCGTGGGCGGCGCCCATGGCTATGGTCCTGCTGCTTCCGCTGCAGTTTGTGGTTGCTCTGGCACTAATTCGAAATCAAGAACTTGCCATCGATACGGCCGCACGCTGCGCCTTGATCGCATTCTGCGGCGTGGTCTCCTACATGCTGTATCGACTGCTTGCACCGGGAGCGCTGATGACAACGCGCGGGGGCCGCGCTGAGCCGAGGCGATCACGCCAGGCGCTTCGCGTCGGACTCATGGCGCTGTTCTTTTTGCTTGCCGTTTTGATTGTCGATGGCTATGTCTACAGCGGCGCGATCATTCTCAACTGCCTGTGGTGGACGCTTGGCACCCTCGCCGCCGTCGGTGTCGTTCACGGCATGCTGTCGCGCTGGTTCTTGCTCGGTGAGCGTCGCCTCGCTATGAAACGCAACGAGGCGCGCCGTCAGGCGGCGGCGGTGGAGGCATCTAGCAGCGGCAGCGACGAAGCCGCCGCTGGCGTCAATGACGAAATGCTGGCGCTCGAAACTGTGAACGTACAAACCAGTCGCTTACTGCGCGCGATGACGATAGCGCTGTGGACAGGCGGGCTGTTCTGGGTATGGTCTGACGTATTGCCGGCGCTCGGCAGGCTTGACGAAACCGTGCTCTGGT
>JBBSIY010000034.1:0-16046 GCA_038257785.1 Lysobacterales bacterium | reverse complement strand
TATTCCGCGCGCAGGCGAGGCGGTACAGCTGGGGTTAGCGGTTGCTGCCTTGCCGGTAGCAGCCGTGAGTCTTCGCCAGTTGAGCGAGCAAGGCCGAGCCACCGCGGACCACACGCTCTCGGCCTTGCTGGGCGCCAAGCGACCGGTCGCCGATGTCAGCGGTGAAGACCCGCCCGGCGTGGTTCGCCTGCCGGGCTTTGTGCGCACGGCCTTTGTCCGCGACGGCGATGCTCTGAAGGTGTCTTGGGCTGGGTCCGCGCCGCACACGGAAGTCGTGGCGTTCTACACCCAGCAGCTAGGTGCCGCAGGCTATAGCGCAAAGGTGCTGCAGGCCGGCAGCAGTGGCGAGATAGTCAGCTTTGAGTCCTCACTGCGACGCCTGACGCTAAGCGCCCGCGATGACGGCCGCAGCGGTAGCGAGATCGAATGGGAAGTTTACTGATGCTCACGTTGACGCAGCAGGCGAGCTCACTTTCACCGGCGACGGCAAGCATCCTTGCGGTCGCTGGTGAATGGTTGCGACTTGCCGCGACCGGCTCGCATCGACGCATGGGCGCATAGCTCTTGGACGCGAAAATACGCTGGGCTGTCGATGGTGCAATCTTCAAGCATCAGAAATGATTGAGTCCGTGAGTCAGGCGGCCGCACGTATGACAGGATAGGCGACGCGGTCAGGGATCCGCGCGGTTTCGGCGACCGGCGTTTCGATCTAGGGCGGGACGCTTCGAACGATCAAGCCGCAGCCCTGCGCTCAGACCTTCGGCCTCGCGGTCTGGCCCGCAGGTGCCGCTACGCCGAATGCAATCACCCGACGATCGGAGCTAGCCGCCGCATGTCACCTTCCTTCTTTATAGAGCGCTGGAATGGACGGACTCCGCTGGCGCGGCTTTTTTGGCACGACATGCTGGTCGTTGGCACTCTGTTGAACCTGTCGGCCTCGTTACTAGCGCTCTTCGTGCTGGCTGCGGACGACAACGCAGGGCTGGCAGTGACGCTTCATCTCGCACCCTTGCCCTACAACATCTTCCTTTTGGCGGCGCTGCAGCGTCATCCTGCGTGCACATTTTTTGCGAGTGCGGGTGGGGTGCTCTGGTTCGTCGCCGCAACGCTCGTATAAGCCCTCGTACAATATGCTGGGAGCCTAACGTGCCGCAGCTCCGGGTCAGCCGGGGCGCGAACCCCACACGATGAGAATCAAAACTAGGTCTAGTCCCATCTCGCAGCCCCACCGCCATCGGTATATGGCCCTAGTCGGAATTCTCGAGCGACGAAGTCCGGCAAACTTTTTTGCCTATTGCCAACGAAGTGCGATCCGGGAGTTCGCTCGACTTCCGGGGCCCTAAGCTCCGTTCTCTGGCGATTCGGGTTAGGTTTGAAAGGGACTAGCCATCACTTCGCAGTGTCATGTGTCGACTGACAAGCGACGGCATGCATAGCGGCGCGCTTCGTATCGCAGGCTGGGCCGAGCAGTTTCAAACCGTTGCCGGTCGTCATCAAGCGACAGTTGAACTCGCACGTGGAGCTATGGAGTACCCACGCACAAGACGCTGCTCGGATGCACGCCTATTGTTCAATATGGGCGCAAGCGTCGGTTCCCAGCCAATATCCTGGGTCGGCAGGTGGCTGCTTCAGGTCGATGGCAGCGTGACGATCTCAACTAACGCGTGAACAATCGACCATGGAGCTCTGATTAGGTTGGTCAGCGTTCGGAAGGGATGCGTTGAAGCGAAGCATCGCCAAGTTCTGAGCGGTATTGAATCCCAAATCCTGAATTCCCGCCGCACTTACAGTTTCCGAAAATCCTTCGAGCGTCTCTGCACCAAGGCGAGCGCCAATCGATCCGGCATCAGCTGTGTGATGGTCTTGATGATCCGGTTGACGCGGCCGGGGATGTAGACGACATCGCCGCGCTCGAGCGCCTCGATGCCTTCGCGAGCTACATCGTCGGCGTTGGACCACATCCAGCTAGGCATTTTTTTCATCTGCTCGCGGGTGCCGGTGACGTCGTGAAACTCCGACAAGGTAAAGCCCGGACACAGCGCGCTCACCTGCACGCCACGCGCGGCATTCTCTAAAGCCAGCGACTGCGAGAACTTGATCATAAACGCCTTGGATGCTGCATACAGCGTATGCCCCGCTGAGCCAGGCACGTGTCCCGCCAACGACGCGACGTTGATAATGCCGCCCGCGCCGCGCGCCTGCATCGGCGGCAGCAGGCGATAGCTCAGCTCGCAGACGGCATTGATCATGATCTGTAGGAAACGTTGGTGTTCCTCCCAAGTCGGCGTCGTAAAAGCACCGGGCAGACCGTAGCCGGCGTTGTTGACCAAGATGCCGATCTCAATGCCGCGCTGGCGCAAAGTGTCACAAAGCTTCTGCGGTGTGGCTGGATCCTCAAGATCAGCAGGCAGGACCACGCAATCAACCTGCTTTCGCAGTTCCTCTGCCAATGAATGTAGGCGTTCCTCCCGCCGTGCCGTCAGCACAAGCGCGCGTCCACGACAGGCATACTCGCGGGCGATGGCTGCGCCGATTCCGGCGGAGGCACCCGTAACCAACGCATGGCCCGAGGCAGATGATGCAGACATGGCGAGTCCTTGTAGTCGATAAGAGCGCGCGCAGTGGAGCGAGCGTGCGCGCTCATCATGCCCGGTGGCGTCTGTTTACGCAGACTGGCGGTCGCGCTTTCGCGGCACCGCGAGTCTTGGTATTTGCTTTGTCGGCGGCGGTGATGCCGACATCGGCGGCCACCCTCGAAGTGAACGTCAGCGATGACGCAGAGGCGCTAGCGGGTGCCGTCGTAAGTCTGCACTCAGACGCCGCCAAAGCATCACTGAAGCCTGCTCAGGCGAAAATGGAACAGGTCAAGAGCGAGTTCACGCCGCGCGTTCTGGTGGTGGATACCGGCTCCACGGTGACCTTTCCCAACCGCGACAAGACGCGTCATCACGTGTACTCGTTCTCGCCGGCGAAGCGCTTCGAGCTGCCGCTGCATGATGCGAGTGCCGCCGCACCGGTGACCTTTGATGCGCCCGGAATCGTTACCGTGGGCTGCAATATTCATGACTGGATGGTTGGCTACGTGGTGGTCAGCGACACGCCGTACCGCGGCATTACCGATGAGCGCGGCGTGGTCACCATCGAGGTTCCGGCGGGCAGCTATCAGCTACATGTTTGGCACGAGCGACAAACCGAGGCCACCGCGAGCGTCGAGCGAGACATCGACGTGCTGGCCGCTGACAACGCTGCCGTGCAGGTAAATTTGACCTTGCCGCCAGTGCCGCCGCTTCGAGGTGACGATCGCATTCGCGCGGTGCAGGAGAAGCTGCGTCAACGTCGCCGTGATGAATACTGATTGAGATGAACGCTTAATCTGATGCTAGCTGAACCCGCTCGCGGCTTGCCTTTCGGCAGCAAGATCGTGCTGCTGCTGCTCGGCTTTGTCATGGCCGCGCAGGCGACTACGTTCGCCTTTATGCGCTACGCAAGCGAGCGCTCGGTGCGCGAGCAGCTGGCGCGCGAGCTGGACGTTGGCCAGCGCGTCTGGGAACGATTTCATGAGTCGCGCAGCCGCGAGCTGTTGGACAGGGTTGCCGTCCTGGCGGAGGACTTTGGTTTTCGCGAGGCGGTAAGCAGTGCCGATCAGGCCACGATGCAGTCCGCACTGGCCAACGCCGGCGGACGAGTGGGCGCGGATGCGGGCGTGCTGCTCGATCCGTCGGGTGCCGTTTTGGTCGACCTCTGGCCGGGCGCGCAGAAGCTCAATCCTGCTGTGCTCGATGACATGCTGCTGCGGGCGACCAGCGACGGTCTTGCCAGCGGGGTTGTGAGCGTCGATGGCAAACCCTACTTGCTTGCGCTGGTGCCCGTTTTCGCCCCTCGGCTGGTCGCTTGGGTCGGGATGGCGCATGAGTTTGGCGAAACTGACGCGCGTCAATTTGCCGTCATCACCGGGCTGGACGCCACTGTTTTAAGTACGCGTGACGGTCAGCTTCAGGTGTATGCCAGCACGCGTCCAGACCATGTCAGTACCGATGTCCTCAACACCCAGCTTGCTGTTGGCGCGAGAGATTTGCGACGAGACGTGCTTCTTCCGGACGACGATCCGTTACAGCCCTCCGCGCGCGCGCTGCAGGTTTCCACACCGCCTGCACCCGCCGTTTACGTGCTCGTGCAGGCTTCGCGCAGCGCAGCCACGGCGCCGTTTGATGATATCGGCCGGCAGGTATTAGTTTTGTCCATCGTCATTGGCGCGGTCGCGCTGGCGGTGTCGCTATTCGTCGGTCGCCAGGTCAGTCGTCCGGTCAGCCTGTTGGCAACCGCGGCCCTGCGCATTCAGCGGGGTGAGTACGCCGAACCAGTGCAGGTGGACGCTCGAGGTGAACTCGGCCAGCTCGCCGCCGCATTCAACCAGATGCAAGCCGGCATCGCAGAACGCGAAGCAACCATCCTGCATCAGGCCGGTCATGATCGCCTCACTGGGCTGCCCAATCGAGAACGTGCGCTGCAGCGACTCGCTCAAACCTTGGTGGATTCGAGCGCGCAGCGGGCGGCGGTGTTCTCGCTTGATCTGAATCGCTTCAAGGAGATCAATGACACCTTGGGGCATGCGTTTGGCGACAGAGTATTGGCAGAGGCGGGTGCGCGGCTATGCAAGTCGACACGCGAGGGTGATCTTGTCGCGCGGCTCGGTGCCGATGAGTTTCTCTTGATTCTCACTGACACCAACGCCACTGAATCACTGCATCGCGCGGCGTTTCTTGCGGACGTATTGAGGCAGCCGTTTGAGCTTGGCGAAACCTCGATCCTGATTGACTGCAGTATAGGGATCGCGGTTTTTCCCGATCACGGCAGCGACGCCGAAACGCTGCTGAGGCGTGCAGACATCGCGCTCTATGAGGCGAAGGACACACGCCGCGACGTCGCCATGTACGCAGCGGGGCGTGACGAGCAGCACCTGCATCAGCTGCGCCTTATCGGTGACCTTCGGACCTGCATTCATCGCCGCGAACTGCACCTTGTGTATCAGCCGAAAGTTAGTCTGGAAGACGGCCGGGTTGAGCATGCAGAGGCACTTTTGCGCTGGGAACATCCTGAATTCGGCGCGGTTAGGCCGGACGAGTTCATTCCGCTGGCTGAGCGATCTGGCGTCATCCACGCCTTAACGATGTATGTGCTGGATGTGGCCATTGCAGAGGTCAGCCGGTGGCAGTCAGTCGGCATCGAATCAGGGGTGGCGATTAACCTGTCAGCAGAAGATTTGCTGAGTGATACCTTGGCTGAGCGCGTGCGTGACTGTCTGCAGCGGTACTCGGTAAGCCCGACAAAATTGATACTGGAGGTCACAGAAAGTGCCGTCATGCGCGATCTGGAGACGTCACTTCGGACGCTCCATGCCTTGCGCCGTATGGGCATTCGTATTGCGATCGATGACTTCGGAACCGGCCAGTCATCGTTGGCGCAGCTAAAGCGTTTGCCCATCGACGAGCTAAAAATTGACAAGAGCTTTGTGTTGTCACTGGCACCCGGCGGCGAGGACGAGTTGATCGTGCGCTCGATCATCGATCTAGCGCATACCCTATCCATGCGGGTGGTGGCCGAAGGTGTTGAAACGGCGGTGGGTCTGAGGCTACTGCGACAGCACGGCTGTGAGGTTGCGCAGGGGTATCACTTGAGTCGGCCGCTGCCGGCTGAGCAGTTTGTTGAGTGGGTAATTAGAAGCGAGTCGGCGTCCGGCGAGCCGCATAAAGACAGCGCGCGTTAGTTGCCGGTCGTCAGCGACCCAGTACGCATCGGTTGACTACCCAACGGCCCAATCCTCTCGTCCGTAGAACGCGCACTGTCGGGCACCTGCATCATTAGGGTGCATGGAAGACGGCGACCGTGGCGTCTATCCTAGACCCACGTTGAAGATGGATATCTCACATGCGACGCAAATTCGTAGCGGGAAATTGGAAGATGCACGGCGATCGCCGCTTTGCCGGTGCGCTGCTCGAAGAAATCGTTACGGAAACCCTTCCGCAGACGGTTGATGTCGCAATATTCCCGCCAGCGCCCTACCTAAGCGAACTGATCGGCCGCTTTGGCCCGCGCGCACTGCAGTTCGGCGCGCAGGACGTCAGCGCGCGCGATCAAGGGGCTTACACGGGCGAGGTGTCGGCGCAAATGCTGGTTGACGTTGGCTGTCGCTACGGACTGGTAGGTCACTCCGAGCGGCGGCAGTATCACGAAGAGTCGTCCGAGCAGGTGGCAGAAAAATTTCTCGCGGCAAAGCGAGCGGGATTGGTGCCCGTGCTGTGCGTCGGCGAAACGCTCAATCAGCGTGAGGCCGGCCAAACCGAGTACGCGATCCAGCGTCAGCTTGAGCCTCTGCTCAAAATCGGCGGCACCAACGTCATGGAGTGGGCCGTTGTCGCTTATGAGCCCGTGTGGGCAATTGGAACAGGGCGAACGGCCTCTCCGGAGCAGGTGCAAGTCGTGCATGCGTTCATCCGTAGCGAACTGCGTGCATGGAATGCTAAACTTGCGGACTCGCTGCCGATTTTGTACGGCGGCAGCGTCAAGCCTGCGAATGCCGCCGCCTTGTTCGCCCAGCCAGATGTTGATGGTGGGTTGATCGGCGGCGCTTCGTTGATCGCCTCCGATTTTCTGGCCATCGTGCATGCGGCGGCCTGAGTTGATGACATGTTCCTGACTATTTCAAACGTTGTTTATGTGCTTGTTGCGGTCGCCATGATCGTGCTGATCCTGCTTCAGCGCGGCGCAGGTGCCGCAGCTGGCTCGGGCTTTGGCGGCGGTGCTTCGGCTACCGTGTTCGGTGCGCGCGGTTCGGGTAATTTTTTGTCGCGCTCAACCGCAGTATTAGCCACGCTATTTTTTGCCATTAGCCTCGGCATGGCGGTCTACGCCAATCGCAATGCAGCTAGCACGCCGTCGACTGATGATCTCGGCGTGATGGCCAATATGGCGGCGCCGGCTGAAGTTCCAGCGTCGGAAGTGCCTGAACTGCCGCCGCCGGGTGCGTCCGAGGTGATATCTGCCCCAGTGGGCGAGATGCCAGCGGCTGAAGGCGAGAGTCCATTGCCCGCGAAAGACGAGGCGACGACGGCGTTACCAGAAACGGAGATCGAATCCGAGGCGCCGCCAAGCGATAAGTGATCGCCGGGCACACAGTTGCCCTGCTACAATTCTCAGGTAAGTTTCAATCGGAACGGTGGCATTGTTTAACATACGATGACGCTCTCCAAGCCCAGGTGGTGGAATTGGTAGACACGCTATCTTGAGGGGGTAGTGGCGCAAGCTGTGCGGGTTCGAGTCCCGCTCTGGGCACCAATCGCGGTAGCGGCAAACTTAATCG
The DNA here is from genome assembly GCA_038257785.1 of Lysobacterales bacterium. Classification (GTDB taxonomy): domain Bacteria; phylum Pseudomonadota; class Gammaproteobacteria; order Xanthomonadales; family Xanthomonadaceae; genus JANNWF01. The sequence continues at coordinate 8,689 of JBBSIY010000034.1, read as the reverse complement.
GGTCACACCTGACATTTGGGCGTGATTTTCGTATCACCTTTCGCCGATTCATTACGGCGAAGAGCATGCGCCTGCTGTGGGCGTGGAGGCGCAGAATCGTGTTGGCGGAATACTTACCAGCATTGTTGTTCTTGATCGTCGCCACCGGCATCGGCGTGGTTCTGTTGACGGTCGGTTGGCTGCTCGGCCCGCAGCGCCCCGCGGCCGACAAACTATCGCCGTACGAGTGTGGCTTCGAGGCGTTTGAAGACGCGCGAATGAAGTTCGACGTGCGCTACTACCTTGTCGCTATTTTGTTCATTATTTTCGATCTTGAAATCGCCTTCCTATTTCCGTGGGCGGTTGTCTTCAAAGAGATTGGTGCGACGGCGCTCGTTGCGATGGCGATGTTCCTTGGCATTCTCGTCATCGGCTTTGTGTACGAATGGAAGAAAGGCGCACTGGACTGGGAATGACCTATGGAGATTTCGCAGTTTTTCCACAATCCTGACCCCGTTAATCGCGTCGACGATATCCTGCGGCCCGACGGCGACAACCCGCTCATGGAGCGCGGCTTCGTCACAACATCGGTCGATACGCTGGTTAATTGGGCGCGCACCGGATCGATGTGGCCGATGACATTTGGGCTTGCCTGTTGCGCTGTCGAGATGATGCACGCTGGTGCCTCGCGGCTTGACCTCGATCGCTACGGCGTGGTCTTCCGCCCGAGTCCGCGGCAGTCCGATGTGATGATTGTTGCCGGTACCTTGGTCAACAAGATGGCCCCGGCGTTGCGTAAGGTCTACGACCAGATGCCTGAGCCGAAATGGGTCATTTCCATGGGCAGCTGTGCCAATGGCGGCGGCTACTATCACTACTCTTACGCCGTTGTGCGTGGCTGTGATCGCGTGGTGCCGGTGGATGTATATGTGCCGGGCTGTCCGCCGACCGCTGAGGCGCTGATTCATGGCATCTTGCAGCTGCAGAAAAAAATCCGTCGCACCAACACCATCGCCCGCTAATGGCTGAGCCCACTCTCAACCTGCTGGATCGTCTGCGTGCGCGGCTTGACACTAAGCTGGTTTCGCATGTCGATGCGTTTGGTGAGCTAACCATTGAGGTAAAGCCAGAGCACTGGGTCGAAGTGGCGCGCCTGCTGCGCGATGACGCCGACCTCCGCTTTAGCTGCTGTATGGATGTCAGTGGCGTCGACTATCTGAGCTACGGCGAGACGGAGTGGGATACCGACGACGTGTCCAACGAAGGGTTTTCGCGCGGCGTCGAGGGCGAAAGCGCGGGTCGCTTCGCTTGGGCCAATCGCCCGCGGCCCGAGCGAATGCCGCGTCGTTTTGCCGTCGTCATCCATCTGCTGTCGCTGCATTTCAATCGTCGCTTGCGGGTGCGCGCATTCTGCGACAGCGACGAGCTGCCGATGGTTGGCTCCTTGTGCGATGTTTGGCCCGGCGTCAACTGGTTTGAGCGCGAGGTGTTTGATCTGTTCGGTATCGTGTTCGAAGGCCACCCCGATCTGCGCCGCATCCTGACGGACTACGGCTTTGTCGGGCATCCGTTCCGAAAAGATTTCCCGCTAATTGGCAATGTCGAAGTCCGCTACGACCCGGAAAAGGGCAGGGTGGTCTACGAGCCGGTCAGCATTGAGCCGCGCGTGCTGGTTCCGCGGGTGATTCGAGACGACTCGCGCTACGCTCAGGCGCGCTCCGAAGGCGAGCGCCGCTAATGCACGAAATCAAAAGCTACACGCTTAACTTTGGCCCGCAGCATCCTGCGGCGCACGGTGTATTGCGTCTCGTGCTGGAGATGGAGGGCGAGGTCGTGCAGCGCGCTGATCCCCACATCGGTCTGCTGCATCGCGGTACTGAGAAGCTCGCTGAGTCAAAGCCGTACAACCAGTCGATCGGCTATATGGATCGGCTGGACTACGTTTCGATGATGTGCAACGAACACGCCTATGTGCGTGCTATCGAGCAGCTGCTAGGCCTTGAGGTGCCGGAGCGCGCGCAGTGGATCCGCACGCTGTTTGATGAAATTACGCGCATCTTGAATCACCTGATGTGGCTCGGCTCCAACGGTCTTGATCTCGGTGCGATGGCGCTGTTTTTGTACGCCTTCCGTGAGCGCGAAGAGCTGATGGACTGCTATGAGGCAGTCTCTGGCGCGCGCTTGCATGCCACCTACTACCGGCCCGGTGGCGTCTACCGCGATTTGCCAGATCGGATGCCGGCCTATCGCGAGTCGCCGTGGCACAAAGGCGCTGATTTGAAGCGCATGAATGCGAACCGTGAAGGCTCTCTGCTCGACTTCATAGAGGCGTTTGCAAAGGATTTCCCAACCCGCGTCGACGAGTACGAGACCCTGCTCACCGACAATCGCATTTGGAAGCAGCGTACCGTCGGTATCGGCGTGGTGCCGCCGGAAATGGCGCAGGCCTGGGGCATGAGTGGCCCAATGCTGCGTGGCTCCGGGATCGCGTGGGATCTGCGCAAGAAGCAAACGTACGCCAAATACGCCGAGGTGGATTTCGACATCCCCGTTGGCACCAACGGTGACTGCTACGACCGCTACCTCGTGCGTGTCGAAGAGATGCGTCAGAGCAACCGTATCGTTCAGCAGTGCGTGAAGTGGCTGCGGGCCAATCCCGGTCCGGTCATGCCGAAAAATTTCAAGGTCGTGCCGCCGTCTCGCGAAGAGATGAAGGACGACATGGAAGCCTTGATTCACCACTTTAAGCTGTTCACCGAAGGCTACTGTCTACCTGCTGGCGAGGCATACGCCGCGGTCGAAGCACCCAAGGGTGAGTTTGCTGCCTATCTAATCTCAGATGGCGCTAACAAGCCTTTCCGTCTGAAGTTACGCGCACCGGGCTTTGCTCACCTATCCTCAATGGACACGATCGTCCGCGGCCACATGCTGCCGGACGTCGTGGCGATGATCGGCACCTATGATGTTGTGTTTGGCGAGATTGATCGATGAGGGGCCGGGGTTTGATGAAAAGCCGGGATTCGGCATTCATGATCCGAGTTACGTTGAAGCCGCTGCCTTGCGGCGGTGCAGACGGTTTTGAGATCGCACGAATTTCTATCCCTTGTGACGTGCCGCGCTCCTACGAATCACCAATCACAAACCACGAATCACGGCTCCAACGATGAAGGCAAGCGGCAATTTCGAAGCGGTCAAACATGTCGACCCTGTGCTGGCGCTGTCGACCGACACGCGTGCGCAGATAGATCATTGGTTGACCAAGTTTCCTGCTGACCGTAAGCGTTCGGCGGTGATCCAATCGCTGTTTGCGGCGCAGCAGCAGAACGGCGGCTATCTGACCGACGAGTTGATCGCCGCTGTTGCCAAGTATCTAGAACTGCCTGCCGTATGGGCTTACGAAGTCGCGACGTTCTACTCGATGTTTGAGCTGGCACCTGTGGCCCGCAACAACGTCGCTATTTGTACCAATATCTCCTGCTGGCTGAACGGCGCGGAAGATTTGGTGAAACACTGCGAGAAAAAGTACGGCGTTAGCCTCGGTGAAAGCAGCAAGGATGGGCGCATTTACCTGACGCGCGAAGAAGAGTGTCTGGCGGCGTGCTGCGGCGCGCCGATGATGGTGGTTAATGGCCACTATCACGAGAATCTCGACACCGCCAAGCTGGATGCGATTCTCGATGCGCTCGACTGACATGCCACACCACAATCGCCCAGCGCTCGGCAGTGCCGGGCAGACGCCAGCGAACAAGGATTGATCCATGGCTGAGCACAAGACGGCTCCGCATAAGACTATTGGTCCAGTCGGTCCAGCGCCGCAGGAGCACAACGCGGTGTGCACAACGCTGCATTTTGCGCAGCCGTGGAGCTACGACAGCTATCTGAAGGCCGCGGGCTATCAAGCTTGGCGCAAGATTCTTGCCGAGAAAATTTCGCAAGAAGACGTCATCAACATGGTCAAGGCGTCGGCCCTGCGGGGTCGCGGTGGCGCAGGATTTCCGGCCGGCTTGAAATGGAGCTTCATGCCGCGCACAGCGCCTGGACAGAAGTACGTCCTGTGCAACTCCGATGAGTCTGAGCCGGGTACGTGCAAGGATCGCGATATCCTGCGCTTCAATCCGCATTCGGTAATCGAAGGCATGGCGATCGCTTGCTATGCGATGGGTGCAACGGTCGGCTACAACTACCTGCGTGGCGAGTTTCACCACGAGCCGTTCGAGCACTTCGAGCAGGCGTTGCATGACGCCTACGCCAACGGCTGGCTCGGCAAGAACATCATGGGCAGCGGCGTTGATATAGACATCTACGCAGCGCTAGGTGCAGGTGCCTACATCTGTGGCGAAGAGACCGCGCTGATGGAGTCGCTGGAGGGCAAGAAAGGCCAGCCGCGCTACAAGCCGCCGTTCCCAGCCAACTTTGGCCTCTACGGCAAGCCGACCACGATCAACAACACCGAAACATTTGCCTCGGTGCCGCCGATTATTCGCAACGGTGCCGAGTGGTTCTTGAACCTAGGCAAGCCGAACAACGGCGGCCCGAAGATGTTTAGCGTCTCTGGTCATGTCGCCAAGCCAGCTAATTTTGAAATTCGCTTGGGCACGCCGTTTAAAGATCTGCTTGAGATGGCGGGCGGTATGCGGCCTGGACGGACCTTGAAGGCGGTGATTCCCGGCGGCTCGTCGATGCCGGTCCTTCCGGGCGAGACGATGCTTGGCCTGACCATGGATTACGACGCCTTGCAAAAGGCCGGTTCCGGCTTGGGCTCAGGCGCGGTAATCGTGATGGATGACACCACGTGCATGGTGCGCGCCTGTCGCCGCATCTCGCAGTTTTATTATGCGGAAAGCTGCGGTCAGTGCACCCCGTGTCGCGAGGGCACCGGCTGGATGTATCGCGTGCTGAGCCGGATGGTCGAACACACCGCCACGCTCGACGACTTAACCCTGTTGAAAGCCGCTGCGGGACAGATCGAAGGCCACACCATTTGCGCTTTTGGCGAAGCCGCTGCATGGCCAGTACAGGGCTTCTTGCGTCACTACTGGCACGAGTTCGAATACGCCATCATCAACAAGCGTTTCTTGGTGGATGATCAGCTTGCCGGCAACGTGCGGGAGGCGGCATGAACGCTGTTGTGACTGCGCCGCCCGTGACTGATCAGGTCAATATTGAGATTGACGGCGTAGCGACGACGGCGCCCAAAGGATCAATGATCATTCAGGCCGCTGATCGCATCGGCGTGTCGATCCCGCGCTTCTGCTATCACGACAAGCTGCCGATCGCGGCCAACTGCCGCATGTGCTTGGTCGACGTCGAGAAGGCGCCAAAGCCAATGCCGGCCTGCGCGACACCGGTAATGGAAGGCATGAAGGTGTACACGCAGTCCAAGCGCGCGCTCGATTCACAGCGCAACGTGATGGAATTTTTGCTGATCAATCACCCGCTCGACTGCCCTATTTGTGATCAAGGCGGCGAATGCGAGCTGCAGGACGTGGCCATGGGCTACGGCCAATCGGTCAGCCGCTTTGTCGAGCGCAAGCGCGTCGTCGCTGATGAAGACCTCGGATCGCTGGTCGCGACCGACATGACACGCTGCATTCACTGCACGCGCTGCGTTCGCTTTGTGTCTGAAATAGCCGGTACGTATGAGCTGGGCGGCATGGGGCGTGGCGAGAACCTGTCGATTGGTACTTATATCGGCAAGAACGTCGCCAGTGAGCTGTCCGGCAACATTATTGATGTGTGCCCGGTGGGCGCGCTGACCAATAAGCCGTTTCGCTTTCGCGCTCGTGCGTGGGAGCTCACTGCGCGGCCGAGCATTGGCTATCACGATGCGCTTGGGTCGAATCTATTTCTGCACCTGCGCCGTGGAGAGATCCTGCGCACGGTGCCGCGTGACAACGAGTCGCTCAACGAGAGCTGGCTGTCAGATCGTGATCGCTACAGTCACGCCGGTCTGCGCGCCGATGATCGCGTCACCACGCCGATGCTGCGTGATGGCAAGGCTGGGGCTGAAGCGAGCTGGCGTGAGGTCAGCTGGGACGAGGCGCTGGCGCAGGTCGCCAAGATACTGTCGTCCGCGCCGGCTGATGCGCTGGGCATTCTGGCTCATCCCTCTACGTCGAATGAAGAAGGCGCGCTGCTGGCTCGGCTGGCCAAGGGTTTTGCTACCGGCAATATCGACCATCGTTTGAACGAGCTAGATTTTGCTGATGCGCCCGTTGCGCAGCCGTTTGCGGCAACGCTTGCTGAGATCGAGGCAGCCGATTGCGTGCTGCTGCTTGGATGCAATCCGCGGCTGGAAGCGCCAATTCTCGGTCATCGTCTGCGTAAAGCCTGGAAGCGCGGGGCGAAGATTGCAGCGATCAATCCTTTGGCATTTGATCTGCATTTTGAGCTGACCCATTCGCTGGTCACGACGCCCAGCGGAATGCTGGACGCCATGCTGAGCGTGACGCGCGAGCTGACGGACGGTGCATCGGTGACACCTCCAGCGGGCTTTGCCGCTGCATTGGGCGCAGCGGAAAGCACCGCGCAAACCTCCGCGCTGGCTGAGCTCCTGCGCGACGCAGGTCGTGTAGTCGTTGTACTTGGAGAGTCAGCGCAATCTCATCCAAACGCGTCATGGCTACGCGCGCTGACGCGACACACGGCTGATGCGATTGGAGCGCGGGTCAACCTGCTGCCGCAGGGTGCGAATGCTGTCGGCCTCGCGCGATATGGCGCGCTGCCTTCGGCATTGAACGCGCGGGAGATGATTAGCACGGCGCTGGATACGTATTTGCTTTACGGCATAGAGCCGTCGCTAGATTTTGCCGACGGCGGGCTGTCGCAGCGTGCGCTGGTCGCTGCATCTAACGTCGTCGCATTTGCGGCATTCGCGCCGCAGTCCTTGAGGGATGTCGCTTCCGTCATCTTGCCGATTGGGGTGCTCCCAGAGATCGACGCAACGCTAACGAATGCGCATGGCATCGAGCAAAGCTTCTCCGCCGCCGCGAAACTGCCAGGCAACGCACGACAAGGCTGGCGCGTTCTGCGTGCGCTGGGCGGTCAGCTCGGCTTTGACGGATTCTCGTTTGACGATATCAACGGCTTGCGCGGCTCAATGCAGACCTTAGAAGTGGCTGCTGGTGAGGGTTTGAGCGAGCGCACAAACGCTTCGGGTGGACTTCAGCGCGTTGCGACAACCCCGATCTATCGAACAGACGCCGTCGTCCGCCGCTCCGCGCCGCTGCAGGCCCACTCGCTGAATCGGCCGGCTTGCATCAGCCTAAATCCAGCCGATGCGCAGACGTTGGGCATGACGAATGGCCAGATGGCGAAGGTCGACGATGGGATAGGCGTGGCGGTGCTGCCGGTGGTGATTGATCAGGCTGTTCCGTTGGGCGCGGCTTGGGTAGAGCGTGGCCATACGGCCACAGCGCCTCTGGCGACAGCGGGTTCTCCGCTGCGCGTTGAGCCGGTGAAAGGCTGATCACGATGGAGACCTTACTGCTACTGCTTTGGACCTTGGCGAAGATTCTCGCGGTGACGATTCCACTGATTTTGTCGGTGGCGTTTTACACGCTGTGGGAACGTAAAGTGATCGGCTGGATGCATGTGCGCCACGGGCCAATGCATATCGGCGCTGGTCTGCTGCAGCCGTTCGCTGACGTGTTCAAGATGCTATTCAAAGAGCTGCTGGTGCCGACCAACGCCAGCCCTTTTTTGTATCGCTTGGCACCGGTGCTGACGCTGGCACCTGCATTTGCGGCCTGGGCCGTCGTACCGTTTGATGATGGGCTGGTGCTGTCTAACGCCAACGCTGGCCTGCTGTATTTGTTGGCGATGACTTCAATGGGCGTCTATGGCGTGCTGCTCGCCGGCTGGGCGACGAACTCGAAGTACGCGTTCTTGGGCGCCATGCGTTCAGCGGCGCAGGTCGTGAGCTACGAGATCGCCATGGGTTTCGCGCTCGTTGGTGTGTTGGTCGCCAGCGGCAGCATGAACCTGTCGGCCATCGTCAATGCGCAGGCTGGCAATGCAGGTCCGTTCGAGTGGTTTTGGCTTCCGCTACTGCCGCTGTTCGTGATCTATTTCATCTCTGGCGTTGCGGAGACCAACCGCGCACCGTTTGACGTCGCCGAGGGCGAATCAGAAATCGTTGCCGGCTTCCACGTCGAGTATTCGGGTGCGGCGTTTGCGCTGTTCTTCCTCGCTGAATACGCCAACATGATCTTGATCAGCTTCTTGACGCCGATCTTGTTCTTGGGCGGCTGGCTGAGCCCATTTCAGGGCATGGGTCTCGGGTTCTTAAGCGAGCCCGGTATCTGGTGGCTGTTGATAAAAGCATTTGCCTTTGCCTTTTTGTTTTTGTGGTTTCGCGCCACCTTTCCGCGCTATCGCTATGACCAGATCATGCGTCTGGGCTGGAAGGTGTTCATTCCCATCACTATCGTCTGGATTCTCGTCGCCGCGTGGTTTGTCCACGCTGGCTGGTTCGAGATCGGCGCTTAAGAACGCGAGAACGACGTGATGAAAACCGCAATCCGCTATCTCAAAAGTCTTTTTCTGCTGGAGCTCTTGGCCGGAATGGCGCTGACTTGGCGTTACTTCTGGAAGCCGAAGTACACCATGCGCTATCCGATGGAGCACATCCCGCAGTCGAATCGGTTTCGTGGCCTGCACGCGCTGCGCCGTTACCCCAATGGCGAAGAGCGCTGCATCGCATGCAAGC
>JBBSIY010000033.1:0-16595 GCA_038257785.1 Lysobacterales bacterium | reverse complement strand
GCCAACGTCGCCAACCTGCTGCTGACCCGCTTGACCGCGCGGCAGAAAGAGCTGTCGCTGCGCAATGCGCTTGGTGCCACCCGCGCGCGGATTGCTAGGCAGCTGATCAGTGAAGCGCTGCTGCTGGCGTTGATCGGCGGCGCGTCGGGCGTGATGCTGGCGATGGGCCTTATCGAACTGCTGCCGCATGTTGGCTTTGAAACCCTGATTGGCAGCTACCCGATCAGTCTCGATTGGCGGGTGCTGGGTTTCGCCCTCGTGGTCAGCCTGCTGGCAGGCGTGCTGGCCGCACTCATTCCCGTGTTCTCGCTCTACACCACGCGGATCAGTGAGGTCATCAATGACGCCGGTCGGCTGTCGGGCGGTGGCCGCGTCGCGGCATGGTCGCGCAACGTGCTGGTGGTCACGCAGATATCGCTGGCGACTGCGCTGCTGGTCGGCGCGGGTCTTCTGCTGCGCAGCTTTATCAGCCTGCAAGAGGAGTCACCCGGCTTCGTATCCGAGGGCGTGCTAACCGCGCTGTTGACCCTGCCGGAAGACAAATACGCCGACACGGCCAGCCGAGCTCGTTTCTATGACGATGCCTTGCGTGAGATGCGCGCCCTGCCCGGCGTTGAGGAGGCCAGCTGGACTTCGGTGCTGCCGTTCAGCGGCAACAACGCGCAGGGCTCCTACAGCATCGATGGTCATGATGTGACCAACGCTGCGGCTTCGCCGCACGGGCAGCAGCGGCAGGTCGATGAGAACTACTTTTCGGTGCTGAAAATTCCCTTGCTAAAAGGGCGCGCCTTCAGCATTGCGGACCAGGCTGACAGCGAGCCGGTAGTGATTGTCGACGCGCTGCTTGCGTCCACGTATTTTGCCGGACGCGAGCCGATCGGGCAGCGCATTCGGCGCGGCGGAAACACGCCTTGGGCAACCGTCGTCGGCGTCGTGCCGACCATCAAGACGGGCAATCTGCGTGACGTTGTCGGCAAGGAGACGATCTATTGGCCGCACCGGCAACAGGCGCCGGCCTCGGGCGCGTTGGTGCTGCGTGGTTCTGCGGCGTCAGCATCTGCGACGGCTGAGGCACTGCGCGCCATCGTTCAAGGCATCGATCCCGAACAGCCGCTCTACAGCATCAGTCCGCTCGATCAGCGCATTGCGACAAGCCTCGATCAGCAGCGAGCGCCCATGAGTCTGGTCAGCGGATTCGCCGCCGTTGCGCTGCTGCTTTCGGCGATCGGCATTTATGCGGTGCTGGCGTTCTCGGTCAGTCAGCGGACGGGCGAGCTGGGCGTGCGAATGGCGATAGGCGCCGGTCGGAAGCAGATCGTCGGACTGGTGATACGGCACGGCGCGCGGCTGACTGCGCTGGGTCTGGTCATCGGTATTTCGCTCTCGCTGCTGCTCGGTGAAATCGGCAAATCGCAGCTGTTCGGCGTGCTTCCGCACGATCCGCTGACGTTTGCGCTAGTGCCGCTGTTCCTCGCCGTCATTGCCTTCCTCGCCTGCTGGCTGCCGGCAAATCGTGCCGCACGCATCGACCCGCTGGTCGCCCTTCGTCACGCCTAGATCGAGCCCATCATCATGTCCGTCTTGACTGCTGTTCTTAACGACACCTGGCGCAGCCTGCGCGCACGCGCGTGGTCCAACCTTGCGGTGATATTCGTCCTGGCGATGGGGTTGACCGCGGTGATGAGCATCAGCTCGATTGGTGCTCTCGTCGTCAATCCCGGCGCGGGTGCTATTCCGAGCGAGCAGCTGTATGTGTTTGGCACCGGTCGCCAGGAAGCCGCCAATCTGACTATCGGCGGGGCAGAGGCCGCTGAGCTGCGCCAGTCAATCGAAGCCCTCGGCGATGCCGCGTTGATTCGCTGGAACGACTTCAATATCAGCAGCATGCAGGCCGAATCTGGCGAGCGCGCCGAGCGGGTCAGCGGACTGTTTGTCGATGGTGATCCTTTCCACTTGTTGGGCTGGCCGATGGCGCTGGGACGCGGCTTTTCAACGTCTGATTTTGCGGTCGGTTCGGCGCCAGTCGTGGTGATTGGCGACTTACTGTGGCGGACGCGGTTCGGCGCGGATACATCGATCATTGGGCGGGAGGTTCGCGTTGATGGCGTGCCGGCGATGGTGATTGGCGTGCTGCCGCCCAATCGCACCTACTCGTTTCAGCAGCAGCTGTATGTGGCGCATCCACTTGCTGGCGAAAGCGTGCACGCGAGCCGGGCATGGCAGTCGCTGGTTCGGGTCGACACGCCCGCACAGGTGCAGGCGCTGGATGCCGCACTCGCGGCGCAGCAGATAGAGCGCGAGCGCACGCTGGGTGATACGGCGCGTGAATCGCCGCTGCGCATGGCGTCAATCGCCGGCAGCGGCCCAACGCCTGAAAATTGGCTGCTGTTGGTGGTGCTGGGCATCGTCGTTGGACTGGTGATGCTCATGGCGGCGAGTAACGCCGGCGGCCTGCTGCTGGTGCAGTGGCTGGGGCGCAGCCGTGAGCTGGCAACGCGGCAGGCCTTGGGTGCCAGCGCGCGGCGAGTGCTAGCGAGTCTGCTGGCGCACGCGCTACTTCTGGTCGCGACCTCGTGGCTGGTTGCGTTGTTGCTTAGTCAACAGGTGCTGGCCGCGTTCACGCGGTATTTGTGGAGTGTGGAAAGCGGCATGCCGCTGTATGTCGAGTTTGAAATCTCGAGTGCCGTTCTGCTTATCAGCGCGCTAGTAGCGATCGTTACTGCGTTGATGATTGGGCTGCCGACGTGGTGGCGACTGCGCCGCGGCGGCATGGCCATCGAGCTGCGCAGCGGTAGTCGCGCCACTGGCGGTTTGCTGAGCCGGTTGGGCCGCAGCGTGTTTGGGGTGCAGGCTCTGTTGGCCGCTGTGACCTTGATGGCGACCCTGCAGGCCGCGCTTGGCGCGCTCGATCAGCAACAGCGGCCGATTGGCTTGCAAACCGACGATGTGCTGGTTGCGGAGTTCGATGGCAGCATTCCTGCCGACAAGGCGCGCTTTGTGGCGCAGCTGCGTGAGCGACTGGTAGCGGAGTCCGGATTTACTGCGGCAAGCGTTGCCGGGCATATCCCGCAGGCCCTCACCAGCGGGCGCGATCTGCTGCGTGGAGACAATCGCGTTAGTGCGGATTACGCGCCGGTCGATGTCGGCTTTCGCGATGTGTATCAGCTGCCGCTGCGCAGTGGTCGCTGGTTCAGTACGGTCGATGTCGAAGAGTCGCGCAGCGTGGCGGTGATCGATCCGGCGCTCGCCAGCGCACTATTTGCCGACAGCGATCCGATTGGCCAGACGTTTGAGATCGAGCAACGCGTTGGCCTGCAAACGTATGAGGTGATCGGCGTTAGCGAAGTCGCACGTCTGTCGAACGTGGGCGGCATTGATCAGCCGAGCCTGTTCGTGCCCTTGGCGGCTGAGCCTGTGTACGGCCTCGCGATCGCAGTACGCGTGAATGGCTCGGTTAGTGCCGCAGTACCGCGCCTGTTGAGCATCGCCGCTGAGATCAATCCCGATATCGGTCTGACCCACGTTGGTAGCTACGCCGAGCGCCGCGTGCAGGCCAAGCAGTGGACACTGATGGTGCTCGGCATGTTTGCGCCGCTGGGTGCGCTGGCGCTGCTGCTGGCGGCCACCGGACTCACCGCTTTGCTAGGTGGGCTGATAAACGACCGAGTCCGCGAAATTGGCCTGCAGCGTGCACTTGGCGCAACGCCGGCGCACGTGGTGCGTGCGCTGCTGGCTGGTCTCGCGCGCTGGGGTGCTATCGGTGCTTTGATCGGCGCGGTCTGCGCTGTCGCGTTGATCGCGCCGCTCGGCACTAGCCTGTACGGCGAAAGCCAAATTGGGCCTACCGTCGTTGTCGGCACGTTTGCCGCACTGCTCGGCGTGTTTGCGCTGGCGGTAAGCGGCCCGCTGCGCCGCGCGTTAAGAATCACGCCGATGGAGGCGCTGCGTCATGACTAGGTTCGAATCGATCATCGCGCCGCTGCGTATGGAGCTTAGTTACTCAATACGTGGCATCGCCGCGCAGCCCGGCTTTAGCGCGCTGGTAGTGGCTGTGTTGGCTGTTGGCTTGGCCGCCGTGCTGTTCATGCTGTCAGTGATGAACACCGTGCTGTGGCGGCCGATGCCGTTTGCCGAGGCGGAACGCTTGTTCCAAGCCGGGTTGATTGCGCCCGACGCTCAGCCGGATACGCAGCGCTTGATGCCAATTGGAGCCGGCGAGCTGCTGCGCTGGCGAGCTGCGCTTGCTGACAGTGCCCAAATCGCTGGATTTGCGGCTGCCACCGTCAACGTGACCGACGTTGGACCGCCCGAGCGTCACGACTCGGCGTGGATCACCGCCTCGCTGTTCGAACTGCTGGGTGAAGCGCCGCAGCTCGGACGCGCGATGACTACCGCTGATGAACTGCCGGGGGCGGCACCGGTTGCGCTGCTGTCGGATGCGCTGTGGCGGCAGCGCTTCAATGCCGATCCCGGCATCGTCGGCCGTACGCTGCGCATTGACGCGCGCAAAGTCGAAATCGTCGGTGTCATGAAGCCCACGGTCAGCTTCCCACGCCGCGCCAAACTCTGGCTGGCGACGCCGCTGACCGAACACGGCAACCTTGCCCAGCGCGAGCTTGCCGTCGTGCTGCGCGCGCGCGACGGCATAGCGCCCGATGTCATCAATCAGCGCCTGCACCAGTGGTTTGTTGATGCAGAGGCGCAAGCGCCGCAGCGCATGAACGAGCGCGCGCGCGGCGTGGGCGTCTTGCCGCTGGAGACGTTCTTCGTTGATCCTGCCTCGCGCAGCCTGCTCGGCTTCATGCTGCTGGCGGTGTGTTTGGTGCTGCTGATTGCCTGCTCCAACGTCGCCAATCTGATGCTGGGGCGCATCCAAAGTCGGCAGCAGGAGCTGAGCCTCAGACTGGCGCTGGGTGCCAGTCGTGTGCGCCTGTTGCTCGGCGTAATGATGCAGGTCGGCGTGCTGAGCTTGATCGCTGCCGCGTTGGCCCTAGTCGCGACGCACTATGGCCTGCAGGCATTTGTCGCCAAGCTCAGCGACGTCGCTGCAGGCGGCCCGCCGCAGTGGTGGGACTGGTCGATCACGCCCTCGCTGTACGCCGTTGCACTGGGTGCATGTTTGGTGACGGCCACATTGGGTGGCGGTCTGCCGGCGCTGCGCAGCATTGCCAAGCGCGACAGCAGCCTGCGGACGCGCGATGCCGCCGGTAGTTTCAACACGCTCGGAAAGCTGCTGGTGGCCGGTCAAGTCGCGTTCTCGCTGGTGCTGCTGCTGGCCACCGCGGTGATGTTGCAAACCCTGCATCAGCTCGATACCGCAGAGCTTGGCTTGAACACTGACAACATGCTCACTGCCCGCGTTTCGCTTGCCCGCAACAGCGGACTCAGCGAAACCGATCCGGCGCTGTATCAAGCCGCTCTGCTAGACGCGATCAGCGCGCAGCCGCTGGTGATCGATGCGGCGATTTCCAGCGGCCTGCCGGGCGTTGGCGGCAGCGCAATTGGCGTGCTGGAGCAGGGCGCGGAGCGACCGCCGAGCGGCCCGCCCAGCGCCATCTATGCCGCCGTCAGCAGCGACTTTCTCTCGATGATGGATGCGCGCCTGCTTGAAGGGCGCTGGTTTGCCAGCAGCGACCGCGCAGAGTCAGCGCCGGTGATTGTGGTCGATCAGACCTTTGTTGATCAGCGTCTGGGCGGTGGTCCTGCGCTGGGCAAGCAGCTTGAGCTGAGTTCGGCTGATGGCTCGCGCATCGCCACCGTCATCGGCGTGGTGGCAGCCGTGCAGCTGGACGATCTAGAGCGTGATCCTGACCCGTCGGTATTCGCGCCGTTTGTGCAAGATCCACAGCGCAGCTTTTATGTGGTGGCGCGCACCGCTGGCGAGCCAGTCGCGCTCACTGCAGGTCTGCGCGAAGCGGCGGCCAGCGTCGATGCCGACACGCCGCTGTACTGGATTCGCGACTATGGCCGCGTGCTCAACGAAGTGAGCTACGCGTCGCGCATGCTGGTGCGTCTATTCACCATGTTTGGTGTCGTTGCGCTTGGCCTCGCCGCCAGCGGTTTATATGGGGTGATGGCCTACAGCGTCAGTCGGCGCATTCGCGAGTTTGGTGTGCGTCGCGCGCTGGGTGCGCGCAACCCGGCGGTGATCCGCGACGTGCTGAGTACCAACGCTATGCACCTTGGAGTCGGGCTTGCATTCGGACTGTTGCTCGGCGTGCCGTTTGCGCAGATGTTGGCAAGCACCGCCGGCGTTACGGGAGTTAGTCCCATGCTCACCATACTGCCGGCGCTTGTCGTGCTCGGCATCGCTGCAACGCTTGCATCCTGGCTGCCCGCACGTCGCGCGCTAGCCGTCGAACCCGCCGAGGCACTCCGTCATGACTAGTTTTCTATTCGAGTTGCGTTATGCGTGGCGCAGCATTGTTGCGCGACCGGGCTTCAGCGCCTTGGCTGTGTTGGTGCTGGCGGCCGGGCTTGCATCGGCGCTGTCCATCGCCAGCTTCATGAATACGCTAGTGCTGAACCCGCTGCCGTTTTCCAATGCAGAGGCGCTGTATCGCGCGGGCTTAATCGACGACGGCGACGCGCCGGACACCAAGCGTTTCGACGGACTCAACGTCAACGAGGTGCTCGATTGGCAAGAGTATCTCGAGCCGGTCGCGGAGTTCGGCGTGTATGCCGCCGGTACCATCAATCTCAGCAGCGACGAGCGTGCCGAGCGCTATTCCGGCGGCACCTTCAGTGCGGGTTTGCTGCCCGCGCTCGGTGTGCAGCCGGCGATAGGGCGTAACTTCCTGCCATCGGAACAAGCGTCCGATGCACCGCTGGTGGCGTTGATAAGTGATTCGCTGTGGAGGCAGAAATTCGGCGCTGACCCCACCATTATCGGCCGGCAGATTCGGATCAACGCGGAGCCGGCAGAAGTCATCGGCGTAATGCCGGAAAACTTCAGCTTTCCAATGCGCGAGCAGCTTTGGCTGCCCGCAAAAATTTCGCGCGGCATCGCCAACCGAGGCGTCAACGGCGGCGGCTGCTGTTTTGAGACGGTGATCCGGCCAAAGCCGGGCATCACCGCGGATCAAGTCAAGCAGAGCCTCGATCGCTGGCTTGCGGATGCCCTGGCGCGCGATCCCGAAGGTATGCCCAAGCGCGCGCAGGCGGTGGGCTTCGATCAGCTTAAGTACGTATTCGCTGACCGAGAAACGATTGAGCTATTTGCGGTGATGGGGGCAGTCGTGCTCTTGGTGCTGCTGATCGCCTGTGCCAACGTTGCCAACCTTTTGCTCAGCAGCTTACTGGCGCGCGAGCGTGAGCTGGCGCTGCGGATGGCTTTGGGCGCGGGCCGCGGACGCTTGCTGCTTGGCCTACTTTTGCATTCCGGGTTGCTCAGTCTGTTCGCGCTGCTGATCGCGCTGCCGCTGGCGCAGTTCGGCGTGGACGCGACCGTGAGCGACATGCGCAACACGGCTGATGTAGGGCCGCCGCTGTGGATGCACTTTGGCCTTGACGCTCGGCTGGCGCTGATTGCAGCGGCTACGGCGCTGATGACGGCGATCGTAAGCGGCGTGCTGCCTGCGCTGCATGCCGCCACGCGACGTGATTTGAGTCTGCGCTCGCAGTCGCAAGGCGCAGGTGGATTTGCGCGCGTGAGCCAATGGCTGATGGTGGCGCAGGTCGGCTTCTCGCTAGCCGTGCTGATGACGACGATGCTGCTCGTGCAAGTTGTGCGCACACTCGACGACTTTGACCTCGGGCTTGATACCGACAAGGTGCTCACCGTGCGCATTGGCTTGTTCCCGCAGCGATTTGAAGGCGAGGGCGAAGTGCAGCGCTACGTTGATCGCCTGCTGCGCGACGTGCGCGCTGAGAGCGATGTCGAATCCGCCGCCGTCAGCAGCTCGCTACCGGGCTTAATGGGCGACAACATTGATGCGCTTGAACAGGGCGTTGCGGCACCCGCGACCGGCACACCTAACCTTGGCTATAGCGCAATCGACCCGCAGTTCTTTTCAGCGATGCGGGCTACCCTGCTGTCGGGACGAATGCTGAGTGAGGCCGATGATGTCGATAGCGAGCGCGTTGCGGTGGTCGATCAAACCTTTGTTGATCGCTACCTCGCTGGACGCGAGCCAATCGGCCGTCAATGGGTGCTGGATCCGGGCGGTGATGCCGAGCGTACGATCACGATCGTTGGGGTGGTGCGGCCTATCCAGATGGACGACATTGACGATGCACGCGAGGCGGCCGTCTTTGTGCCATTTGTACAGTCGCCAGCGCGCTTTTTCAGCCTCTTCGTGCGCACGCGTGGCGAGCCGCTGGCGTTCGCTGGGCGATTGAACGCGATCAGCCAAGGGCTCGATGCGGACACTCCGATGTATTGGGTTCGCGAATACGCCGACGTGTTGAACGAGGCGACTATCGGCCAACGCCTGCTGGCCCGTATGTTCACTTCGTTCGGGGTGATTGCGCTGCTGCTGGCGGCGACAGGTCTGTACGGCGTGGTCGCCTTCAACGTGGGTCGGCGCACGCGCGAAATTGGCATCCGCCGTGCTTTGGGTGCGCCCAGTGCGCGCGTGCTGCACGCTCTGCTGTTGCGCACCGGTGCGCAGGTTGCCATCGGCTTGCTTTTGGGGCTGCTGATCGGCATACCGTTCGCAATTTTGCTGAGTGGCCAGCTCGGTACAGTGGGCGAAGGCAACGCCGATGTCGGCGTTGGCGTTTGGCTGCCTGCCTTATTGCTGCTGACGAGCGCGGCCGCGCTTGCGAGCTGGCTGCCGGCGCTGCGCGCCTTGCGTGTCGAGCCCAATACCGCGCTGCGTTACGACTGATTGGAGCTGGCATTCGCGCAGCCGGGATTCGGTATTCAATGCTGAGGCAAAAGTCGAAGCCAAAGCCAAAGCTCACACGTGCTCTGCATTGCGAATCCCGAATCCCGAATCACAAACAACCCATCACCAACATCCAACGACATGCTCAACCTAACCGCCGTCAACAAACACTATCGCCTGCCATCGGGTGCCCAGCCGGTGCTGCGTGACATCAACCTCAGCGTGGCTGAGGGCGAGTTCGTGTCGATCATGGGGCCGTCGGGGTCCGGCAAGTCCTCGCTGCTCGCCGTGCTGGGGCTGCTCGATTCCGATTGGCAAGGTGAATATCACTTCGATGGAACGGCCCTGCACGCGATGAAGGAGGCGCAGCGCAAGACATTTGCGCGTTCGCGGATTGGCCTCGTGTTTCAGCAATATCATCTGCTCGACGATCTGAGCGTTGCCGAGAACATCGATCTGCCGCTCGACTATCTTGGCGTGCCGAAGGCCGAGCGGCGAGAGCGCGTCGAGCAGATGCTGGCGCGATTTGAACTCGTCGACAAACGCAGCTTCTACCCGCGCCAGCTGTCTGGCGGACAGCAGCAAATGGTGGCGGTGGCGCGTGCGGTGGCGGCAAAGCCACGGCTACTGCTCGCTGATGAGCCGACCGGCGCGCTGCATTCGAGTCAGGGTGAATCCATCATGCAGCTGCTCAGCGAACTCAACGCGGGAGGCACCACAATTATTCAAGTAACCCACAACCCGGAGTACGCCGCGCGCGCAGGCCGCGTGCTGCAAATGCGCGACGGGCGGCTGAGTGAAAGTGGACCGACCCAATGAAGATGACCGACTTCGAGCGCGAACCCGCTATCGTTGCGGCATGACTCAGCCCCGCGTCCTCATTGCCGATGACCAGTCCGATGTACTGGTCGCCTTGCGTCTATTGCTGAAGTCGGATGGCTACGCCTGCGTCACGGCGGAGTCGCCGGCCGCCGCGCTGGCCGAGCTGGCTAAGCAATCATTCGATGCCGCGTTGATTGATCTCAACTACTCGCGCGACACCACCTCGGGCGACGAGGGAATGGCGCTGCTGGGGTCTTTACGCGCAGCGGATGCGGACCTGCCGGTAGTGGTGATGACCGCATGGGGCACCATCGACATCGCGGTGCGCGCGATGCGCGCCGGTGCTGCCGATTTCATCGAAAAGCCGTGGGACAACCGGCGCATGCTCAACGTGCTGGCGGCGCAGGTGAAGCTGGCGCAGGCGCGGCGTCGAGAGTCGCGGCTGGATGCTGAGAATGCGCTGCTGCGCGGCGTGGACGAGCCGTTCATTGCAGAAGCCAGTTCAATGCAGCCGGTGCTTGAGGTCATGCGGCGCGTCGCTCCAACGGAGGCGAACGTATTGATCCTCGGTGAGAACGGCACCGGCAAAGGCGTCATTGCGCGGCGCATTCACGCGATGAGCAGCCGCGCCGAACGATCGATGATCAAGGTCAACATGGGCGGCATCAACGAGCACGTCTTCGAGTCGGAGATGTTCGGCCACGTCAAAGGTGCGTTTACCGATGCCAAAGCCGACCGCATTGGGCGCTTTGAGCTTGCCGATGGCGGCAGCTTGTTTCTCGACGAGATCGCCAATATTCCGTCTAGCCAGCAGCCCAAGCTGCTGCGCGTGCTTGAGGACGGCGAGTTTGAACGGGTGGGTTCATCGCGCACGCTGAAAGTCGATGTGCGGCTGATCTCAGCCACCAACGCGGACGTGCGCGCTGAGGTTGGCAGCGGAAAATTTCGCAAAGACCTGCTGTTCCGCCTCAACACGGTGGAGATTCGCCTGCCGCCGCTGCGTGAGCGGCAGGCCGACATTCTGCCGATGGCAGAGGATTTTTTAGCGCGCTTCAGGCGTCGCTATGCGCGCACCGATCTTGGCCTGTCGGCCGCCGCGCAGCGCGCGCTGCTCGCCTACGCCTGGCCGGGCAACGTGCGCGAGCTATCGCACGTGATTGAGCGCGCGGTGCTGATGTGCGGCGGACAGGAAATTCGCGAGCTCGATTTCAGTCTGGAGCAGCCCGCAAGCGGCGCGAATTTTGAAGTCAGCTGCAGTCAGACCTTGGAGCAAGCCGAGAAAGCGATGATTCGCAATGCGCTGGATCAGTGCGACGGCAACATCCAGCGAGCCGCCGATGTGCTTGGGTTGTCGCGCGGCGCCTTGTATCGGCGGCTGGAAAAATATGACTTGGGCTAAGCGCTCTTGGAGCAGAGTGCAGGCGCACGATTCCGCTCATGGTTCGACAGGCTCACCACCAGCGGACTCAGTAGGCTCACCACGAGCGGATTCACTGCCCCAGCCGTTCGCCCTGAGCCTGTCGAAGGGCGCACCAAGAGCGGAACCAAACCCCCAGCCGTTCGCCCTAAGCCTGTCGAAGGGCTCGCGAAGCTTTGTTCCCACCTTCGCTAGCGCCTCTGTTATCCGCGCAAGCGCCACGAGATCTATGCGTCAATGAGCGCGCCATCGAGTCGGCCGCCTGCGCCCGCGGTCGGTTTGAGCTTCGAGCGCCGACTGCTGCTGGATGCCCTGCTGCTGCTGCTGCCGATGCTGCTGTTGGCAGCCCTTTTTGTGTGGCTGGCGTGGCCACTATCAGCGAGCCTTTGGCTTGCCGTAGCCGTTGCTGCGATCCTGACCTTGGGCCTAACGCTGCGGCTTAGGCAGCGCGTGATCTATCCGCTCTACACGCTTTCCAATCTGCTCGAAGCCCTGCGCGAAGGCGACTACAGCCTGCGCGGATCGCGTGCGCGCCGCGGCGATGCCATTGGCGACGTGGTGTGGGAGATCAACGCGCTATCTCGAACCCTGCGCGAGCAGCGTCTCAAAGTCGAAGAAACCAGCGCCCTGCTTGGCAAGGTCATTGCCACGATTGATATCGCGCTTTTCAGCTTCGACAACGAACGCCGACTGCGCTTGCTCAATCCAGCCGCTGAGCGTCTGCTGGGCCGGCGAGCACGCGAGGCGCTCGGCATGGACGCCAGCGCGCTTGGCCTAGACGAGGCGCTGGAATCCACCGCCCCATCCGTGTTGAGCCGGATTTTCCCCGGCGGCAGCGGTCGTTTTGAAGTGCGTCGATTTGGCTTCCGCGAAGGCGGGCTACCGCTGGAGCTATTGGCCATCACCGACCTCTCGCGCGCGCTGCGTGAGGAGGAGCGCCAAGCGTGGCAGAGGCTGATCCGCGTGCTCAGTCACGAGCTCAACAATTCCCTCGCGCCGATCAAGTCGATGGCCGGCACGCTCTCGTCGATGTTGAGCAGCGACCCGCCGCCGGCGGACTGGCGCGATGACGCCAAGGTCGGCCTACGCGTAATCGCTGATAGGTCCGATGCGCTGGGCCGCTTCATGATCGGCTACGCCACGCTGGCCCGCCTGCCGGTGCCGCGCAAACAGACGCTCGACCTGCGCGCGCTGCTGCGGCGCATGGCGATGCTCGAGCAGCGCCTAGCCGTGGCGCTCGAAGACGGCCCCGCCATCGATGTGCTGGCCGACCCAGACCAGCTGGAGCAGGCGCTGATCAACCTGCTAAAAAACGCCGTCGAAGCCAGCCTGCCGGAGCACGGCGCGGTCAGCGTGTCGGCAACAGAATTGCGCGGCGATGTGTGCATCGACATCCGCGATGAAGGCCTAGGCCTCGCCAGCAGCGACAACCTGTTCGTGCCATTTTTCACCACCAAGCCAGGCGGCTCCGGCATCGGCCTCGTGCTCGCCAGGCAAATCGTCGAAGCCCACGGCGGCAGCTTGAGTTTGGAAAACCGTACAGATCGCAGCGGCTGCGTTGCACGCGTGCGGCTGTCGCTTACTGGCTAATGCCTCCCACTTTGAACGTCGTCAGAAGCAGTCCGTTAGTCGTCGACATCCAGCGAATTCCAAGCATTTAGGCGGCAGTTGAGCCGCTTTGTGTGCATGTCTATGTGGCGATCATCAGTATTCAAACCTGGGTAAGCAGCTTTCACCGCCGTGCGCCATGACGAAAAGAGGCCACGTGGTAGCTAAATACTAATAAAGTGAGGTTGGCGCGGCGTGTGCATATACCTCGCGTAAACTCTGCCTTTGGTCGAGCACACGTCCAGCGATTCCGCGCTTCGCCCACTGCTATTCACTTTTTGTCAGCCGTTTTGTCCACGGTACGCGGCAAAACAATCACGTTTCGGGCAATTCTCAATGATGCGATACGCACCGACAATACGCCCGAGTCGACACGCGACGTCCTGCCTCGCGATATTGCTTCTGGTTGTTGGATTTCAAAGTCGGGCGCAAACGTTGGAGTGGTCCGCGCAGTCGCGGGGAGGCGCAGGCGTCGCGCAGTTCCGAGCGATTCGGTATGACCGCGCGGACAACTTGACACAGATTGGCCCCGATGGCTCAGCCTATTTTGCCGCCATATATACCGACAGGAAGGCGGGTCAGCCGCAACTGATCAAGCTCGCGGCGAATGGCGATGTGGTGTGGAAGAAGGAACATCTGCCAAGGCTAGACGGAATCTATGAGATTAGTGGGTTGCGATATGTGTCGCCCGGACGCCTAGTGATCTCGATACCTGCCAGCGATTCGTCGCCAGGCGCAACCACCTTAGTTGTCGCCTACGACAGCAACACGGGCGATGCCATTTGGCAAACGGAGCTAAGTGGGGGTGTGGACGCGATTGCGCCGAGCACGTCGATCACATCGTCCGCAGATGGCGACGTGGTTGTTGCCCTGATTCACAGCAACACGAATAACGCTGGGTCCACGTGCCGTCTGACGCGTCTGGACTCCGCAACTGGCCAGACTGTTTGGGCGCGTGATCTATCGGTATCGGGATTCGTGTGCCCGGGCATTCAATCCGTAGCAATTGACAACGATCGTGTCGTTTGGGCGACGGATCAGGCTGACTCCAGCGGCGGCATAGCGGTGGGGCTAAGTCGACTCGACAACGGTGCGGAGATCTGGAGCACTGGGTTGCCAAGCGTTGACACTACGTCGCCAGTGATCAGGCTGCTAGTGGATGCTGAAACCAATGTAGTCGTGGCGGCGAGTGGCAATGGTGTCGGAACCTCGCGCGTGTTCAAGCTAGCAGCCAACGGCGGAGCGGTGCTTTGGAACCGGCCGTTTATAACGACGGTGAATCAGGCAGACAGAATCCGCCACGCAGTGCTTGATGCCGCTGGTAATCTCTTCGCGCTGGGTCACTCTGGGGCAGCGCCCCAAATTTCTGAGCTAGTACTAACCAAGTTCGATCGTTTGAACGGATCAGTTCTTTGGGCCAAACGGAAAGGCGCGCCGATGAATAGCCGCTTTTACCCTTCTCTTTTAGTTTTGGATGGCGCGGGAAGCGTGTTTGCGGGTTCAATACTCGAGGGCCTCTTCCCCCGATATTCTGAATTTCAGGCGACGAAATTTTCGGCCCAGTCCGGCGCTGAATTATTTTCCACTCGTTGGGGCGATTCGCCACAAACCACAATGTCTCTTTATACGTTGGGCATGTCCGCTGAAGGGCGGATTGTGATGGCTGGGTTTGCGCGGCCGATATCTCAGTCCCCTGACTCGGAAGGCGCGCTGGCGATCGCCATAATCAACGCGAATGGGGGCCTTCAGTCAGCTCGAGTAGTCAATGTTCAGCAGGAGGGGATGGACGATAGTTTTGCCTGCGACGGCAATCGAGCAGGGCAGGGTCATCGAGTCCTCGATTCGACCGGCGCTGTGATCGTCTCCGGATGTCGCTGGGCGGGTACGGCGGACCGCGCAATGTTCGCAAAGTGGTCTGCCGCAGGTAACCGGGTCTGGGATGTTGACTTCGCATTTTTCCCCTACGGCGACTCCGCGGTGTCGCGCTTCGTTCTTACGGAGCAGGGTGACGTAATTGCAATTGTCAAAAATACCCAAGAGGAAGGCCAGTCGGGTGTACTGCGTATCAGCGGTGAGGATGGCAGCCTGCTTTGGAACTGGATTCCGCCATTCGGCGATGGTGTTGATGTCAGGGGCCTTGTTGTTGACCCGATTTTTGGGGTGGTCGTTGCAGGGACAAGAAGCGACGCGGTGAGCTTCAACCGACACCCTTTTGTTGCTCGCCTTGCGCCAGGCACGGGGGCCCTGATGTGGTCGCGGCCTATTGAAAACGGCACCTCGCCATACTTCAACATTCAATCCATGAAGGGCGACGGCCAAGGAGCCGCCTATCTTGTGGTTCAGGTTGGTACAAGCGATAGCAGTCCACTCGGTCGGATGATCAAGCTCCGCGTGTCTGACGGCGCGCAACTGTGGGCGGTGGATCATCCGGTTGAGGAGTTCTTAGGCGGCAACCTAGAGACGCTGGATGTGCTCCCGGATCTTGGGGTGTTGGCACTCGGACTGCGTGACGCGCCACAAAGCAGCGGCTGCCGCGTCACGCGTTACAGCGCAGCTGGCGAGACAATATGGCGTCGAGACATGCCGGCCAACTTAAACTACAACTGCAACCGGCTGGCCGTAAGGGCGGGGCATGACCACGCCTTTTACACGACGCATGCGGTGAACGCTGGGTTTCAGGAAGGCTGCCTGATAGAAAAGCGTGCCGTTGCGAGCGGGAACGTTGAATGGTCAAACTTTCTTTCATACGTCGCAAGCCCTTCATTTTCGCCCTGTCGCTCGGTTGACACGGCCGATGGGGGTCTTCGCGTCGCGACATGGCGGGCAGAATCCATTCCGGCGCCGATTTTCGTCCACCTTTCACAGCTGAACGGAGACACTGGGGCCCTAGTATCGGAGCTTGAAACTAGTCTTTTAAGTGACGACCGCTCACCGCCGCTCGAGCTGTTGGCAAATGGGAATCGCGTCACGGTGCTGTTCAGCGGAAAATCGGAAGAGGGCTTCCGTGCACAGGCTGCGACTATCAACCTAGACGGAATTTTCCTTGACGGCTTCCTTGACGGCCTCTCCGCCATCAGCAACTGAACGACAAATCTCCTTGCGGCAGGCTGCCCCTGTTTCGGCACCAAGCCGCTGCCGGCTATACTTGCCGCCTTGATCGCGGCGAGGCCGCGTCCCTTCCCATTGCATAGGTGAGCCCGTGAGAAATCACGATCTTGAGTTCCTCAAGCACTTTTCCATGATCATCGTGTTTTTGATGCTGCTGACGGTCGCTTTGATTGGCGGCTCTATCGTGCTGCATCATGGTCGCGCGGTGGAATCTGACGGCATTGCAGAGGCCAAGCTTGAGGCGCGCATTCGGCCGCTGGCCGGTGTTTATGCCGGCGAGACCGGCGCTGCTGCGATCGCGGTGGCCGCGGCGGCGGCGGCTGAGGCTGCGAAAGGGCAGGTGGCCTACGACGGCACGCTGGATGGCTCGGTCATTTATGGCGCGCTCTGTGGCGCCTGCCATAACAGCGGTGCGGGCGGTGCGCCACTGATGCAGACCGCCGTGTGGAAAGACCGTATGGCGCAGGGCACGGAGACGCTGATTAAGCACGCCATTGAAGGCTATCAGGGCAGCGCTGGCTTGATGCCGGCGCGCGGTGGCAATCCGTCGTTGACTGACGAGCAGGTAGCGGCGTCGGTCAACTGGATGCTGGACAACTTAAAGTAGCGCAGTCGCGGCTACCTTTTCTTTTTTGCCCGTCGCATCGGGCGCTTGTTGACTGCCCATGTCGCCTTTCGTAAATCTTGCTCGACGACGCTTGCTCGCGCTGCGCGCCGCCGCGTGCCTTGGCGCCGCGATTGTGCTCACCGCGTGTGACGCGATGACCAGCGCCGCCAGCGGCAATGGCGAGGGCGACGAGGGCCCAGCG